>CAZORY010000124.1:0-4655 GCA_964582435.1 uncultured Campylobacterales bacterium | reverse complement strand
CTTCTACGACGACGGCTCCGTGCTTTACGTATCGACCCACCAATCCCCCGCCTATCCGGGTACGGGGGGAAGGAACGAACGGGGCATCGGCGATGGGTTCGGCACCACGTTCAACTTCCCTTTTCCGCCCGGCAGCGGCGACGAAGAACTCGTTGGGATCTATGAAAACGAACTTCCCGGAATCCTAGCCGATTTCAGACCCGATATCCTCCTCGTTTCGGCCGGTTACGATCTGCATCGAGCGGATCCATTGGCCCAATTGAACGTGACGACCGAAGGGGTGAGGCGCATCGTGCGGGCCATTCTCGAGAGTCGGGACGCTCCGATGCTTTTCATGTTGGAGGGGGGATACGACCTACATGCATTGGGCGAGTGCATTCGGATAACGATCGAAGAGCTTTTCGGAATGAAGGATGAATCCTAGACTCTACGATATCCCCATCGTAAGGAACCGGATGAGTGTTCTTGGCCATGACGCAACCCATCCCTTTTCATAAGACGATAAAAAGTGAAAAATATCTAAATTTTTCTTTTTTTACGTTTGGAGAGGATCAGGTCGGAGCGATGGCGAAGCTTGTTCGGGTGTTTGAACTTCTCCAGACGACGCATGATGGCATCCTCCTCTTCTTTTCCGGGAGAGTCCCCTTTCTCACTCTTCTTTTTTTTCTCTTTGGCCCGCTTACCGCCGTCGGAGGCGAAGCCTAACTTCATGATCGAAAAGATCGTCAATCCGCCACAACAGAGCACGACGAGCCATTTGATCGCGAGATAGGTGGCGATCCGGTCACTTTGGCCCGTTTTGGCGGCTAAATCCGCCATATCCCGGTATATGGCGTCGGCTAGGAAAATACCGAACACGCCGACAAGCACCAACGAAAGATAGCGGGCATTCCGCTTGAGAAAGAGACTCAACGCCGCCCATTTAAGATAGTGATACATTCTATATCCAGCTAAGTCCTAGCATCGCCAAAAGGGCCAGAATACCTTTCGTTTTGTATTCACCGATCAGTTTGTCCTCTTCGTCGGCGATGATGATCTCCAACTCTTCATCGCTCAGCTCTTCGATCTTCACTCGACTTTCGACCAATCTTGCGCGAGTGCGCAAAAGTGCCTTTTCTCTCAGTTTCAGGTAGAATTTTTCTTTCGTTTTTCGGGGCCAGTGCCCGATATGGTCGATGATCCACTGTTTCATGACACTATTCTATCAAACTCAATGCGTCACGTTGGCTGAAATCGGGATATAGAACTTACGCAAATACTCTTTCATCATCCGTCGTCCACCAAATTTTGGCGCGACGCTCTTGATCGAAGCTCGCATCTTGGCGATCCAACCTGCCGGCATCCCTCGATCGTCCAATTCGTAGAAAAGAGGGACGATCTCATTTTCGATCGTATCGTAGAGTGCTTGGGCATCCTTCTCATCGTCCGACGCTTCCCCGCCGATCGCCCAACCGTTTTCACCATCGTAACCCTCCGGCCACCATCCGTCTTTGGTGGAGCAGTGCAACGTCCCGTTGACGGCCGCTTTCATCCCGCTGGTACCGCACGCTTCCATCGGGATGAGTGGATTGTTGAGCCAGACGTCGCAACCTCTGACCAGATATTTGGCCACATTTTCACCATAATCCTCCACAAAGGCGATACGCCCCCTGAATCGTGGGTCTTGAGCCGTTTTGAAGATACGCTGCAAAATCCGTTTGCCGGGATTGTCGGCCGGGTGAGCCTTGCCGGCGAAGACGATTTGTACAGGTTTGGCGAAGTTGTTGACGATTCTTTCCAACCGATTCAGATCGTGTAGAATCAGATCGGGACGTTTGTAAGATGTCATGCGTCTGGCGAAGCCGATCGTGAGCACGTCCGGATCGAGCATCACCCCTTCGGCCATCGCCACCAGGGGATCGATCCCTTCGTCGGACCATTTACGACGCACCCGTTCTCTGATGAAATTGACCATGCGCACTTTGTAGAGGTAGTGGAGATTCCATATCTTCTCCTCTTCCAACTCCTCGATACGCGACCACAAATCTTCCACATCCTGCATCTGTAGCCACTCTTCGCCCAAGCAGCCGTCCAACTCGGCGAAGAGTTCGTCGCCCAACCATGTAGGTAGGTGAATGCCGTTGGTGACGTAATCGATCACGCCATCCTCACTCTGACGAGCCAAGACGTTTTTCCAAATGTTTTGGGTCACTTCCCGATGTTTGCGGCTGACGGCATTTTTATACCGGCACATCGAAAGACCGAACACCGTCATATTGAAGCCGGCACCGGGATTGTCGGGATTGATGCCAAACGACATGAAGCGTTCTTTGTCCATGCCCAACCGTTTCCAATAATCTTCGAAATAGTGGCTCATCATATCGAAGCTATAGACATCCGTCGCCGCTTGCAAAGGCGTATGGGTCGTAAAGACCGAACTTTGCCGAACCCGTTCGATCGCGGTTTCGAGTGGCAAACCGTCGTTTTCGATACAGGCTCTAACCCGCTCGAACAGAGCGAAGGCCGGATGCCCTTCGTTGAGATGAAGGATACTGTACTCGATACCCAACACTTCCAAAACCCGATACCCCCCGATTCCCAAGACGATCTGCTGCCGCAACCGTTGATTGAGATCGGGTGTATAAAGATGCGACGAAATCTGCCGATCCCACGGATCGTTCTTTTCGATATCGGTATCGAGAAGATAAAGGGGCACCCGACCTACGTTGATTTTCCACACACTGGTGAAAACGGGGGGATCGATGAAAGGCACTTGAATCGTCAAATGGTTTCCATCTTCGTCCAACACCCTTTCGATCGGGGCCGTATCTTTGTCGATCGTCTCGTTGGCCCCGTTTTGCCAGCCATCGCTACCGATGACTTGGCGCACGTATCCTTGAGGATACATGAAACCCACCCCCACCATCGGCAATCCCATATCGCTCGCCTCTTTGAGAATGTCGCCCGCCAAAAAGCCGAGTCCGCCGGAGTAGATAGGCACCGAATGGTGCAGACCGAATTCGGCACAAAAATAGGCGATAGGTAGGGGTTCTTCGTCGGTGTAGACCGTCTTATCGGCCATATATCGATCGAAGAGGGCGTGTACATAGCGGTATTCTCGCATGAAGTGCTCGTTAGTCACCAACGCCTGCAACGCTTCGGGAGAAAGTTTTTTGAGCATATAGATAGGGTTGTGCCCGCTCTCTTTCCAAAGATAGGGGTTGAGCCGTTTGAAAAGATTTTTTCCGGCTGGATTCCATGTCCACCATAGATTGAGAGCGATATCGGCCAACCCTGCGATCTCGTCGGGCAGTTGAGGCACGACCGGATTGGCCGATGGATCCTGATTGATCATTTCCACTCCTTGTGCCACTATTTTATCCAAACTTCGTAAACGCTATAATGCATTATGCGAACAAGTAACGACTATCTTTTTCTATACGACCCTACCCTATCCGACGAAACGATCGAAAAGATTCGGGGCAAAATCGAGGCAGTGCTAGAAGCTCCTCTCTTCTTGCAACCTTACATGCCCCATGAATCAATGAAGAAAAGCTCCTTCCTTTTTCTGATGATATCCGACGACAACTTTCTCCAAGTCTTGCCCCAAATGGTCGACCAAGAAAAAGAGATCCTGATTCTACCTTATGAAGGTAATCCTAACCAACAGCGCTATTTCGCCATCCCCTCTTCGATCGACGATGCATTGGATCTGGCGACGAATGGAACCGCCGCGATCGCCTCCTATACCCGATGCAACGACCGTCCGACACTGAAGCTCGTGACGATCGGTACGAACAGTTGGGCCCGTCGAGGGGGGATCACCTCTCTAACCCGTCTTTTTTCGACCCATCTTCGGGGATTGGCGATCGAAACGGCAAAAGGGCAGACCATCAAGACGGCGGCTTTGACGGTGGAAGCCGGTGGTGAAAACCGCATGGATATGGAACGGGCCTACTTTTTCAGTCGATCCGACAACCGGTGCCGCCGCATCGCCGCTGTCGTCTACGCACCCAAAAGTATCTTGCAGGCTCTCAAACTCCGCACGCTTCCGACGTTGCGTCAACGAGAAGAGGCGCAAACCCTTCCTTCAGGGATCGGGACGCTCAAGTCCCGCTCTCTACGACTACTCTCCTCCGATGGAGCCCCGCTTACCGTCTGTATAGGAGAGGAGCGTTTCACGGGCGATTCGATCACTCTCGAAAGCGTCACCACCCAAGCGCGTTTTTTAACGACGGCTGCCTGTCAAAGCGGAGACGACGAAAAGGAGAGCATTCGTGTTCAAAACATTCCCACCAACGACGAGGAGATCGATTTTTTCGTCCGACGTTCCCTACCCATGGTACCGATCGCGGAAGAGAGCGCATTCGCCGAGCTATTCAGCAAACTACGCGAGTCGGCGGTCATCCATCGAGCGTACCTGCTTCTATTGATCGTCAGCGTACTGATGGCGACGACAGGACTGTTTCAAAACTCCGCGCCGACCATCATCGGCGCCATGATTCTAGCACCGCTGATGGCACCGATCATCGCCTTCTCGATGGGGGCCATCCGTTTCGACACTTCGTTGATAGCTCGCAGTTCGAAGACCATTTTGCTTTCGATTCTGATCGCTTTGGGATCGGCAGCGCTTCTAGCGTGGTGGATGCCTTTTTCACACGTGACGGCACAAATGT
>CAZORY010000123.1:1781-4840 GCA_964582435.1 uncultured Campylobacterales bacterium | reverse complement strand
CATCTCCACGGGATTGGTGATCGGCCCTGCGGCCTGCTCTTTGAGATTTCTCGCCCTCCCGTCCCAAAACTGTCTGAAATTGAAGAGGGCGTTGAGAACGGTGGGCGCGTTGATCGTCCCTTTTCGTCCTTTGATGCCGAAGGAGGTAGGCAGTCCGTCGTCGCCCCCGTTTTCCAGGTCGTGACAAGTGGCGCATGATACGGTTCCGTCTGTTGTAAGGATCGGGTCGTAAAAAAGCTCTTTACCGAGCTTCGCTTTTGCCGGGTCGACGCCGACCTGTTCGGGAAGGGGCTCGAGCAACGGTGCTGCCAACAGGGAGAGTGAAAACAGAATATATGCAAAAAGTGGTTTCACGAACGACATACCTTCTTTGGATAAAATCTATATCTGAAACTATCGGCAAAAAGCGATATTACATAAGGTGACGGATGGAAACGAGAAGATTGAGTGAGGATATACCGGAGATAAGGTCGATGACCAAACCGCCGTCCGAACTCTACTATCGAGGCGAGCGCGAGATGCTGGCTCGAAGGAGGGTTTCGATCGTCGGAACCCGTCGTCCTAGTGCCTACACAAAACATACGGTGACACGGTTGGCCGCCGAGTTGGCGAAACGAAACGTCGTCGTCGTTAGCGGAGCGGCGATGGGCGTGGATGCGTTGGCCCATCGCGGGGCTGGAGCTTCTTGTACGATCGCCGTGATGCCTTGTGGCTTGAACCACCGGTATCCGGCCGTCAACGCTCCGTTGATTGAAGAAATCGAGACGAAAGGATTGGTGCTGAGCCAGTTTGGACCCGATTGCAAAGCGGCGCCGTGGCGTTTCGTCGTACGCAACGAACTGGTGGTAGCTCTGGGGGAAGTCTTGGTGGTGGCCGAAGCCGATCGAGACAGTGGGTCGATGCGTAGTGTCGAATACGCCAAATCGATGGGCAAACCGATCTTCGTCTTGCCCCATCGACTGGGTGAGAGTGAGGGCACCAACGATCTGCTGGCTGCCGGCGAAGCGACGGCGATCTACGATCTGGAAGACTTCGCGGATCGATTCGGTCGCGTCACCGAAGAGGAAACGGCGGAAGAGTTCATCCTCTTTTGCCGGACGAATCCTACCCTCGAAGAGGCGGTACGACGATTCGGCGACGCACTCTTCGAAGCCGAGCTGCAAGGGCGTGTCACGATCCAAGACGGTCGAGTGATCCTACGTTAATCCCTCGTCTCTTCACAACGGGCGTAGAGATTGCCGATCAAAGTGAAAGCCTCTTCGCCATCGACGGGATACTCGACGATACACTCTTTTTCGGCGGGTTCTATTCCCAGCGCTTCGCAAATCGTTTCGCGCACTTTCATGGCACCCATCCAGTCCGTTCCCGGCAATAGAGCGATCAGATTGCCTTCGATGTAGAAGAGTCGGTCGCTACTTCGAAGCAATGGAAGGATGATCTGCCGTAACTTCTCCTCATCTTTTTGGGGGTAGGGCAACAAAAGGATGGTGAACGTTCTGTCGTACCCCTCGTGATGGAGTCGTTCGACCAAAGTGATATGATACTCCAGCAACGTTTTGAGGAGCTCTTTGTAACCGAGTATTTTCGTTTTCATCACGTCCCTTTCCTGATATAATATCAAATCGTCCACTCGACAAATTTTTTCAGAGGAAGGGAAGAGTTGGTGAAATATCTATCCATGTTTTGGCTGGCGATCACGGCATGGGCCCTGACGCTGTCGAGCCCTCAGATCCACGGGACCTTCGCTCGACCTCAGATTTTCGACCGTTACGGTTGCGAAGGTGCCAATCTTTCACCCTCTCTGGTGTGGCAAGGTGCGCCCGATGGCACCCGAAGTTTCGCCGTCACGATGTTCGATCCGGATGCCCCGACAGGGCATGGATGGTGGCACTGGATTCTTTACGATATCCCCTCTTCGGTACGATCGCTTCCCGAGGGTGCCGGCACGCGGGGACACAGTGGACTACCCGCCGGTGCGAAGCAGGCTCGTAACGATTACGGTGAGATGGGATACGGCGGTCCTTGTCCGCCCAAAGGAGCGACCCCTCATCGCTATATCGTGACCCTTTACGCCCTCGATATACCCCGCTTGCCCGTTTCGTCCCGCGCGAGCGCACTCGAGATTTTGACGGCCATTCGAGCCCATACGATCGCCCAGGCGTCGATCGTAGCGAGGTACGGACGCTGATGCGTTATCTGCTGCCCGCGCTGATTCTGATCCTTTTCGTAGGACTTCTCTATCGTGCCTACGCCACCTCCAAAGAACCGGCGGTACTCCTCAAAGGAGCAGGCTTGATCGTGTTGGGGCTCTTTTTCGCCCTCTTTTTGTGCTCCATGATCGTCTACGTGCCGTTGATGATTTTGCATTTGGCGGCGACGATCGTCTATTGGTCGGGGGTGGCCCTCTATTTGCTCAAAGGCCGTTTGAACTTTTGGCTGTTGGTGCCACCTGCCGTGACCTTGCTCCTCTTCTTCGGGGCGGCGTGGATCGTGGGAGGCGAGTGAGAGTGGCGAAACGGTTGGCGGCGATCGACGTGGGATTGAAGCGAATCGGCGTCGCGATCTCTTTGGATGGCAAAACGGCTTTACCGCAACCCCCCATTCTTCGGAAAAACAGAGATCAAGCCGCCTTCGACGTCGATCGTTTTTTGGCGGCTTGGTCCATCGATACGTTGATCGTCGGTCTTCCGATAGGCGGCGATAGCGAGGAGGAGATGGGACGACGTATCCGCCATTTCGTCACCCTTTTGACCTTCGACGGTCCGATCCTTTTCGTCGACGAAGCGGGCAGTAGTGTGGAAGCGGCGCAGAAGATGCGAGGGATCGCACGCCAAAGGCGTGACGGCAAACTCGACTCGATCGCCGCCGCCCTAATTTTGGAGCGATACCTCGCTTCGAACAAGGGTGATCCGGGACGATGAACGGCACAATCGACTCTTATGGATTACATCAATAACTACTTGCTTGGTACATTTCGGATTCGAAGATGACGACGCGATTACGACCGCTCTCTTTGGCTTTGTAAAGCGCGACGTCGGCGTATTTGATGCCTTCGCGTA
>CAZORY010000123.1:0-1681 GCA_964582435.1 uncultured Campylobacterales bacterium | reverse complement strand
CCGCTCTCTTTGGCTTTGTAAAGCGCGACGTCGGCGTATTTGATGCCTTCGCGTAAAGTCGAGGCTTGGGTCGGGAAGTGGGAAACACCGACACTGATCGACGCATGGATATGTTCGTTTTGGACGAGTATCGTTTCACTTTCGAATCGCCGACGGATCTTTTCGGCCACTTTGTGGGCATTTTCTAGATCCGTTTCATATAGAAGTACGACGAACTCTTCACCTCCATATCGCGCGGCGATATCCGATTGGCGTATGCTGCTTTGAATCGCATGGGCGAGTTTCTCGATGAAACGGTCGCCTACGTCGTGTCCATAGGAGTCGTTGATCTTTTTGAAAAAATCGATATCGATCATCAAAATCCCGTAAGTAGAAGCTTTTCGTGTAGCTTGTAGAGAGATTTGATCGATGAATTCTTCGAGAAATTTTCTATTGTAAAGCCCCGTCAATCCGTCATGTAAAGATTTTTGACGCAATTTTTCCATCAAAAGCTTGCTTTCGATGACAGGCTTGGCGTTTTCCAAATAATATCGAAGTATGGAGGATCGGCGGTTATAGTGTTCCGCCTCTTCTTCGTCGTTTGCTGTCAATGTGATGACGAGCGTGTATCTCTCCGTGATCGTGAGAGGAAGGCAGTGATAGTATGGAAAATTTCCTACATAATATGGGCAGAGCTGAGGAAACTGTTTGGAAATGACCATATTGTCCGTCCTGACGGCACGGCACTCTTTGGCTTCACTGAGAGTTTTGGCGTGACAAGTCGCCTCTTGAAGGGTATTGTAGACGATTTCCCGACAGTTCTCCTTCAAATCGACAGCGTAGATCGTGAATGTGTGGCAATGCGTGACCTCTTTGATCACTTCCGCGATACGATCGTAGATTTGGGGCAAAGAAGCGTCGTGTTCTATCGTGTTTTTGAAACGATGGGTTTGGGAAAGCAAATCGATGGTATCGGAAGCTTTTTGCAAGGGATCGCCGCAATTGGATTGTGCATTGTTGAGCAGTGTGGCCAATTTCGACTCGATGTTGCCTAACGTCTGCTGAAATTTGTTGAGAAGAAAGTTGAAAGAGTCGGCGATTTTTCGGATGTCGGAGTCTTCGATGTCGGTTTCGACCGTTTTTTCGAAATTCCCGTGACGAGTCTTTTGAAGAGCCTCTTCAAGATTTTGAAAAAATTGCAGATAGGGCCGACTGAATCGTTTGACGGCGACGATGGCGATGAGAATGAACAACAGAGTGATCGCAACGATTTTAAGAAGCGTCATGATCCCTTCGGTACGAACGTTGCTCACGTCGAGTTCCAAACTGATGGCTCCAAGGGTTTCCCCCTCTTTCACATGGTGACAGCTTAAACAGTTGGGGGTGTCGAAAGCTGTGGCTTTGTAAGGAATCGTGATTCGAATCAACGCCTTGTGAGTATCTTCGGAGAAGGTATCGATCGTCTTTCCCGTGGCCAAGACTTTTCGGTCGATCGCATCCCGCGGTTTTTCGTTTCCAAAGCCTGGGCCGAACTGTTTGACGACGTTTTCTCCTCGGACGATCCAAAGCTTTTCGACATCGTTGGTCTGGGAGAGCTTATCGAGAAAGAACTGGCGCTTGTCCATGATGCCGTTGACCATGTGGGCCGTCAAACCGTCACGGACGATCTCCGCGACCATTTTCGATTTTTCGATCGCGTTTT
>CAZORY010000122.1:0-4877 GCA_964582435.1 uncultured Campylobacterales bacterium | reverse complement strand
ACGCCCGCTGGCGGCATTCAGATCACCGGTAGTCACAATCCACCCGAATACAACGGTTTCAAAATCACGATCGACAAAACGCCTTTTTACGGCGAAGCGATCTACGCCTTGGGACGCGAAGTGGCCGCCCATCGACAAATCGCCATCCCGGACGAAACGGACGTGATCGAAATCCCCGCTCTCGAAAAGTATGTCGCGTACTTGGCCGATGCTTTTGGCGATTTGAGAGGTTTCGATCCAGGTATCGCCATCGATTGCGGCAATGGAGCCGCCGGCGTCGCCGTGGAACCGTTGTTGAAAAAGCTCGACATACCTTTCAAGGGTCTCTATTGCGAACCCGATGGCACCTTCCCGAATCACCATCCCGACCCGAGTGTCGAGGAGAATCTCGAGGATTTGAAGAAGGTGTTGGATGAGAAGGTGCGCTACGGCTTCGCGTTCGACGGCGACGGCGATCGCATCGCTTTTTTGAGTCGTAAACATAATTTCAAGGGCGATGTATTGGCACTGTTTTTCGCCAAGACGATGGAAAATCCGACGGTTATCGGCGAGGTGAAGTGCTCTCAGGCGATGTACGACGGCATCGATGCCGTCGGCCGCGCCATCATGCACAAAACGGGCCACTCCAACCTCAAGGTGTTGCTCAAAGAGACGGGTGCCGATCTGGCGGCGGAAGTGAGCGGGCATCTATTTTTCAACGACCGCTATTTCGGTTACGACGATGCGATCTACGCGATGATGCGGATTTTGGAGATGCTCAAGGGGGGATTCGATTTCGATACCGAATTCGAATCGTTGCCCGAACTTTACAGTACGGACGAGATCAAGGTCCCTACGACCGACGAGAAGAAGTTCGCCATCATCGACGCCCTCAAAGAAATTCTCGATAGCCGTCGAGAGGAACTGGGTATTCGTCAAATCGTCACGATCGACGGCGTACGGGTGATTTTCGACGATGGCTGGGGGCTCGTACGTGCCAGCAACACGACTCCGATTCTCGTCACACGTTTCGAAGCACGTTCCCCTGAAGCGTTACATCGGATCAGAGAGCTGCTGGAAGCGTTGATCCAAGAGGCTAAAGACAAGGTCGGATGAGTCGATGTAAGCGCTTCGATTTCGATTACGAAATCGTTCGAAAAAGCGGACAGAAAAACCTCTATCTGCGTATCCGTAGCGATGGAAGCGTCCTTGTGAGCGCACCCGATGGGATGGAGATGACGGCCATCGAAGCCTTTATCGACGAAAAGGGCGCATGGGTACGCCGCAAGCTCGCCGAGCGAGAAACGTACGCCAAGGGCGATCCGTCGGTTTGGCAAGAGGATACCTATGCTTGGTTTTTAGGCCAAAAGTGTCCCATTCGTCGAATGCCAGCGTTGCGCAATGCCGTACGATACGATCGAGGTTCGCTGCTGTTTTATTGTCGGCAAGAGAGTGCCTTGAAAGAGGCGCTCCATCGCTTTTACTCCCAAGAAGCGACACGTTTCATCCCATCGAAGGTGGCGTATTGGGAAAAGAGGATGGGCCTCCATGCCAAAAAGATCACTTTCAGACACTACAAAAGCCGTTGGGGCTGTTGCCGCAGTGACGGTACGATCGTTTTCAACACCCTTTTGATGCGATACGAACCCGAATTGATAGACTACGTCGTCGTCCACGAATTGGCCCATCTGCGTCATCCACACCATGGTCGGGAATTTTGGGACATGGTGGTACGTTACATTCCTCGAGCCAAGGCCTTACGAAAGAGGCTCGTTTGAAACTCAAAGGCAAAATATCCCGTATTCTTTTCAGTACGGAGGAGGGTTTTTTGGTCGCCACTTTGGAAGAGGGGGCCAAGATCTCGGGAGTCTGCACTATCGCGGCACCGGAAACCTTGGAAGGGCAGGATGTGGTTTTGGAAGGTGAGTGGCAAGAACACCCTCGCTTCGGGCCGCAGTTTCGTTTCGAGCATCTGGCCATCGAAGGAAGTGAACTCTACTTCTACCTCACCAAAGTGGTCAAAGGGGTTGGTCGGAAATTGGTGCGTCGCCTGATCGATCATTATGGAGAAGAGGAACTTCTGCGGATATTGGACGAAGAGCCGCAAACACTGCTTGGATTCAAAGGCATCAAAGAGAAAAAGTTGGCTCAGATCACCGAAAGCTGGCAACGATACAAAGAGATCAGACAATTGGCGATGTTTCTGGCTCCATACAAAATAGGCCAGAGTCTGATCGCAGAGATTTATCGTACCTTCGTCGCGGAAGAGAACCTTGTGGAGAAGATCCGTCAAAACCCTTACATCATTACAAAAGCCAAAGGGGTCGGTTTCAAACGCGCCGACGAGATGGCGCTTTCGATGGGGATCGATCCTCATTCGCCCTTTCGTATCGAAGCGGCCGTGGATTATCTACTCAAGACCGCTGCCGATCGGGAAGGGGAGAGCGCCGTGCCATGGCCTCGGCTCGTTTCGATGGTGTGTGAAGCGCTAGAAAGCGACGATGAAAAACTGATCGAAGAGGTTTTGGAAGGGATGGTTTCCAAAGCGTCTTTGTTCGTCCTGTCCACATCCGATGATACGCGTTATGTCGCCCATCCCCTCTACTATCGGGCGGAAGCGTGGTTGTACGATTTCTTCACGCAACGCTCCGACAAGAGGCATTCACCTTTGACGGACGACTTGAACGCTTTCATCATCGAGAGGGAGCGAGCGACGGGATTTTCGTTGGGTGAAGAGCAAAAAAGAGCGCTGGCATTGTTGAACGACGGTGTGGGCGTTTTGGCTCTCGTGGGTTATGCCGGTACCGGTAAAAGTACCTGTTCCAGAGCGTTGCTCGACCTGCTGGCCGAACGTTTTTCGAAAGATGGGATCATGACCACGGCACTTAGCGGAATCGCCGCCCAGAGGATCCAAGAAACGACAGGCTACAAAAGTGCGACGATTCAAAGTTTGTTGGTCGCCCACAAAGAGAAAGAGACATTCGATTTCGACGTGCTACTCTTGGATGAAGCGTCGATGGTCAATTCTCAAATTTTCTATCAGCTCCTTCGTAAACTCAAAGAAGAGGCGATCCTTATCGTCGTCGGTGACGATGGACAGTTGCCTCCCATCGGCGCCGGCAACGTCTTACACGATCTTGTCCATCACCGACTCGTTCCCGTGGTCAAACTGACGAAAATCTATCGTCAAAAGGAGAAGCAGAGCATCCCTTTCGTCGCCGACGCCATCCGAAAAGGCACGCCGCCTCGTATCGATGAAGAAGCCGTCGATTTTCGTTTCGTCGATGTTCACGACGAAGATTTTCTCAGCCGCAAATATCGTTTGAGCGACGAAGAACGTAGGGCGCGTCGGGAAACCCTCAATCGACGAATCCTCGAAGCCGTTCTCCGGGAAGCTGAGCCTTACGTCCTGGACGCGAGGCGATATCTACACCAAAAGCGGATCGCTCGATATTTGACCCATTTGCAAGTGATCACTCCGATGAAAGGGGGTGTTTTGGGTGTCGAGCATCTGAATAAACGACTGCAACAGCTCTTCAATCCAGGCCTGAAACACGCCATTTCGAAGGGGACGTATACGTATGCCCTTTTCGACAAGGTCGTCCACATCAAAAACGAAAATATGCCGACCTATACGCCCGAAGCTTTCAAAAAAGGGCTCGATGCGACACCAGCTCGTATCTTCAACGGTATGATCGGCTATATCTTCAAAATAGATGTCGACGAGGAGGAGTGTTACGTCTATTATCCGACCGAAGAGGTGGTGGTGCGTTACGGTTTCGAATCGCTGTCGGAATATCTGATGCTCGCTTACGCGTTGACGATCCATAAAACCCAAGGGATGGAGTACGACACCGTCATCATACCCATGACCTACAGTCACTATATCATGCATAACACCAAGCTGCTCTATACGGCGGTGACGAGGGCGAAAAAGATGTGCCTCGTCGTCGGTGAAGCCAGTGCCTTCACCAATGCATGTCGGCGTCTCGATACGACGAAACGGACGACGGTTCTTTCACTGCTGTCGACAAAGGCTCACAACGATGCAAGCATATAGAATATGAAAATCGTTCTAGCCACGACGCCCCGAATGAAAGATCTGGTCTTTCGGATGCGGTACGAAATGATCGCCGAGGAGTTGGGTGAAATGGACCCGGCATCCTTCCCCGATAAACGTGAGAGGGATGATTACGATCGGTATGCGGAACAATACCTTTTCTATACGAAAAGTGGTGAAGTCATGGGCTGTTTCAGGCTCATCTACCGCACTCCTATCGGTTTACCCGCCATCAAAGTCTACGAACTCGACGAACTGGCCAAGGAGATCGGGGAAGCGAATCTTTGCGAAATGTCGAGAGTCTATATCAAAAAAGAGTTTCGATCCGTCAATACGACCCTCAACCTTTTTACACGAATCATGGTGTTCGGATGCCGTTTTATGAGAAAAAAGAAGATGACGCATGCCATTTGTGCAGTCGAAGAACTGTTGTATCGATTGATTCGGCTCTCCAATGCCCCTTTCAAAAAAGTGGGCGATGCACGGCCTAACTACATAAGATACCGCTATCCACTCCTTTTGTCGATGGAGGAGTTGGCCAGCTAGCATCTTAGATATTGTCGATACGGCCGATGTAAAGATGATCAGACAGTGGCCAACTCTTCCTTGAAACGTTTGATTTTGTCGATGAGTGAGTGAATGATACGGCCGTTGTCGTCGACGATGGCTGTCACTTCCGAAATTTTTTCACTCAGATGTTGGGTCATTTCCTTGGTCTGTTTGACTTCGTTCTCTATGATTTTCGAGTTTTCGATGTCGTCGTTACTGAGTGTTACGACCGTTTCGATTTTCCCTTCCGCCTTATCCATACTCTCGCTGGCTTGCGTACTCTTTTCTT
>CAZORY010000121.1:0-5056 GCA_964582435.1 uncultured Campylobacterales bacterium | reverse complement strand
CATGATCATCCTTTCGCGTGTTCGACGTATTCGATGGCCGCCAGAGCCGCCGTCGCTCCGTCACCGGCGGCGCACACGACCTGTTTGGCCGCTTCGATCCGTACATCGCCCGCCGCGAAGAGCCCCGGCACGCTGGTACGCATCTTCAGATCGACGATCACTTCCCCCCATTCGTTCACGTCGCACAAAAAAGTCCCGTCTTCTTGTTTGAGCACCTCGTTGTTGACGTCGTTACCTACGAAGACGAAGACACCGGGTACCGGAAGATCGACGATCTCGCCGCTCTGCTTGTTGCGAACTTTGAGTCCCTGGACGCCCATCGCATCGCCGTAGACCTCTTCGGGTACGCTATTGAGGATCCATTCGATATTCTCCGTCTCCTTCACCCGTTTGACGGTGGAGGGAGCGGCACGAAAAGTGTCACGGCGATGGATGAGATAGACTTTGGAGCAGATTTTCGCCAGATAGAGGGCCTCTTCCAACGCCGTATCGCCGCCACCGATGACGGCGACCTCTTTGCCTTTGTAAAAAAAGCCGTCGCATGTCGCGCAGTAACTGACCCCTTTGCCGACGAAGGCCTCCTCCCCTTTGAAGCCCGCATGGCGGGGAGTACTGCCCGTGGCGATCAGTACCGACTTGGCAGGCACATGCTGGCCGTCGGAGAGATCGACGATAAAGTGGTCGCCATTCGAACGGACTCGTGACACTTCGGCCATCTCGTGCTCGAGACCGAAACGCATGCACTGTTTGGGCCAATCCTGCATCAATTCCAATCCCGTCACCACCTCGACGATCCCGGGATAGTTCTCCACTTCACTACTTTGGGTGATGGCGCCTCCGGGCATCCCCCGTTCGAACATCACGACTTTCTCCAAGCCGCCCCTGGTGGCGTAGAGCCCAGCCGTCAATCCTGCCGGCCCTCCACCCACGATGGCAAAATCCAGCATTTCAACGCTCCTCAAGTAGATAGATTCGGCTGTCTTGTTTGTACAGCCCTTTGTCGTTCTCTTTTTTGATCATGAAGTAACTGGGCACTTCACGAATATGAAAACGGTGTACGAATTTCAGTAACGTGTTGGTACCTGCCGTCAAGTAGGTCACATTTCCCTCGGCCGCTTTTCTTCGCTGATAGAGATCGATGGCCAACACCTTCTGCCTCTCTCCCAGGTGCTCGAGCGCCTCTTTGGGTTCGCCCATGTGCGAACTGTACAAGACCACGACGTATCGGGGTTCGCGAGGTTCGAAAATTTGGGATTTAGTATAGAAAACAAACTCTTTGAAGTCGATAAAACGATATTGAGAGAATTTGTAGTTGTAGTAGGCGAAGGCACCGGCGATCATCGCCGCCCCGAAAAAAGAGGCGAAAACGTAGGTGAAGGAGAAAGGGGATTTTCTCCTCACACCCATCGTGCGAGCCGATTAGCCGAGCAGTGCGTCGAGTTTTTCAGCGAACGCCTGTTTGGATGCGGCACCCACCATCTGATCGACCACTTGGCCATCTTTGAAAAAGAGAATGCTGGGAATGGAGCGGATGCCGAATTTGATCGCCAGATCCTGCTCTTCGTCGGTATTGACTTTGGCGATTTTGGCTTTGCCTTCGTACTCTTCGGCCAGCTCTTCGATCACCGGAGCGATCATGCGGCACGGTCCGCACCAAGGCGCCCAGAAATCGACGAGTGTCACGCCCTCTTTCACCGTTTCGTCGAAATTGCTGCTGTTCAACTCGATATATTTGCCCATTTTGGATCTCCTTGAAAAAATTCAGTGTCAAGATTATAGCGGCAATAACTTTAAATTTTTTTGTTTGAAAAGATTACTCCCCTCCTTGTGCGGGCAAACGGCGTACTCAACGACCGATCGCGTGCTCGAGGCGAGCCTGTGAAATATAGACGTCGTAATAGCTGTTGTTCAATCTCTTCAATGCGTCGATATAGTCCCGCTGGGCGTAGCGGACCTCCAGATAGTCTCCCAAACCGTTTTCGTACCGTTTCTGCGCCTGTCGCCATTTGATTTCGGCCGCTTCGACAAGCTCGGTGTTCAAATGTACGTCGGTATGGCTCTGGCGCAGGGCGATATAAGCCGCATCCACCTCTTGTTGTACCGCCAATTCCCCTTCCGTTCGTCGCGTCACGTTTTGTAGCATTCTGATACGTGCCTCTTGGGCTTGAGCGTCGGTCGCATAGCCCGAAAAAAGATTCCAGCGGGCATTGAGCAAGAGTCTCGATTCCGTCTGGGGTAACGATGTCGCGACACTTTCGTCGACATGTTGGGCCGTCGCCGATCCTTGCAAATCGATTCGCGGATAATAATCGGCCGTGGCACTTTTGATGCGCCCTTTGGCACTCTCGATACGATGGGTATAGCTTTCGAGCGACGGTCGACGGCTCAAAGCTTCACGCTCGAGTAGATGAAGGGAGGCCGGGATCGGGGGAAGTTCGTCGGAAAATCCACGATTTTTCAAAGATGGGGTGAAGAGCCGGTACTCGCCATTTTCCGGTACAATCCCCAAAGCCTGTTCCAGACGGGATCGTAGAAGATCGACACGAAAACGTGCATCTTCCAAATCACGTCGAGCCTTGGCTAGACGAACCTTCGCATCGCTTAAGTCGATACGGCTACGAATACCCTGCTGCAAGTATCGTTTGGCACGATAGAGCTGCGCGCGCGATAGCTCGACATTTTTTTGCTGGACCGCCACGTCCCCTTTCGCTTTGAGAATTTCGTAGTAGAGCGTTTTGATCTGCAATATTTTGTCCGAAAGGAGCTGTCGGAGCTCGGCGCGACTGGCCGCTACTTCCGCCTCGGCCGAATCGATGGCCCCTTCGGTCTTTCCAAAATCGTAAAGCAACTGGGACGCTTGCAACGTACCGCTCAACAATGCGATCGTATCGCGCTTACGATGCTTCAATCGCGCCGATTGCGATCCTGCACCGGCCAAGGCGTCGATACGGGGGCGATAGAGGCTTTTGGCGGTCTCGATCCGGGTGCGGGAGGCGTTGACCTCCAACCGTGCCCGTTGCAGATCGGGGCTGTGCCGCAGGGCAAGCACGATCAGATCGTCCAAAGCCAACGTCGAAGGCGTCTGGGCCCATGCCCACAAGGCCGTGACGATCCAACCCATCAACCATTTACGCATCGGCTACCTCCTCGCCTCTTTTGAAACGATCGATCAGACGCTGCAACACGACAAAGAGCACCGGGGTCAAAAAGAGGGTCAGCACCACCGAAAGGGCCATTCCGCCAAAGACCGCGGTACCCAAAGAGCGCCTGGAGGCCGCGCCCGCGCCCGTGGCCACGACCAGAGGCAAAATTCCGAGCAAAAAGGCGAGTGCCGTCATCAAAATCGCCCGCAGACGTAACACCGACGCTTCGATGGCACTCTCGACGATCGCCATCCCCTTTTCATGCAACTCCTTGGCGAATTCGACGATCAAAATCGCGTTTTTTCCCGCCATACCGATAAGTAGTACCAGCCCGATCTGGGTGTAGATGTCGTTGAGCAAGCCCGCCATCATGTTGGCCCCCAACGCCCCGAACATCACGGCGGGAATCGGAAGCATCACCATCAGCGGTACGACCCAACTCTCATACTGTGCGGCCAAAAAGAGATAGACCATCAAAAACGAGAGCATGAAGATCGACAAAGCCGCATTACCCGCCTCTTTTTCTTGTAGACTGATTCCGGAAAAGGCGTAGCCCACATCTTTGGGCAGATACTTTTGGGCCAGCTCTTCGATCGCGGTCAAAGCGTCGGCGGAGCTATATCCATCTTTGGCATTGTGGAGACCGTTGACGGCGATGCTTTGATAAGCGTCGAAATGGGTGACGGCATTGGCTCCAAGGGTGTTGTGCAGATGGACCAGGCTACTAAGAGGCACCATCTCCGCCTGGGCGTTACGCACGTAGAAACTCGAGATATCGTTTTTGTTGGTCCGATAGGCTGGATCGGCTTGAAGGTAGACGCGATAGGTCTTGCCGAATTTGTTGAAATCGTTGACGTAATAGGTCCCCAGATAGCTTTGCAGGGTCGCGAAAAGATCGCTCAGCCGCACCCCCATCGCCGCCACTTTGTCCCGATCGATATCCACGAAAAGCTGGGGATAATCGGCACGAAACATTGTATAGGCCGATGCGATACGCGGATCGGCTTGGAGTTTGGCGATAAAATCCCGTGCAAAGGTTTCGAACCGTTTCATTGGCATCGACGAAAGATTGAGAAGCTTGAATTCGAATCCCCCCACCGCCGAAATGCCGGGGATCGAGGGGGTGTTGAAAAAGAGGGTGCGTGCTTGGGGCACTTGGGTATTGACACGCTTTTGCAAATCGGCGATCAAACCGGTCACGGAGAGTTGAGGTGTCGTTCGCTCGTCCCAATCTTTGAGCATGATGAAATAGGAGGCCGTCGACGAATCGACCACACCCGTCAAGCCGTTGTAGCCGTTGACGGTGACCACCCGCTCGATACCGGGCGTTTTTTGAATGATCTCGGTGATGCGTCGGGTGACCGCTTCAAGATCGTGGAGCCTCGTCCCTGGCTGCATCGTCACGGTGGCGATGATCGACCCTTGATCTTCGTCGGGCAAGAAACCCGTCGGCAAGGTTTTGAAGATCCACACCGTCGCGACTAGCAAAACGCCAAAGAGCGCCAATACGCCGTAACGCCAAGCGATAAGCCTAGCCAAAATGGCGCGATACCCCTTCTTGACACGCTCCAAAAAGCGATCGAAGGCTCTGAAGAAGAGATTTTTCTCGCCCGTACCGCGCCGCAAGATCTTCGCCGCCAACGCCGGCGAGAGGCTCAGCGCCACGATGGCGGAGATAAAGACCGAAAAGGCGATCGTCAACGCGAACTGCCGATAGAGCGCGCCGGAAATACCCGGGATGAAGGCCACCGGCACGAATACCGCCATCAATACCAACGTCGTGGAGATCACGGGGGCGAAGATCTCTTGCATCGCTTTGGTCGTGGCCTCCTTGACCGAGAGACTGGGATCTTTTTCGAGGTTGGCTTCGACGTTTTCCACGACCAAAATCGCATCGTCCACGACGATCCCGA
>CAZORY010000120.1:0-5131 GCA_964582435.1 uncultured Campylobacterales bacterium | reverse complement strand
TCTTATCGTTGAGGTTCACACTGCCGTCGTAGAAGTAGACGAGCCACGCAAGGCTGCTACCGCCCGCAAGGGTAGTAGACGACCAATAGAAGCCAGAGCGAATATTTTGAAAATAGGTCGTATCGATACTTGGAAGTACTTTACCGTAATCGACAAGACTCTCGAGTTCTTTATCTGTCGGCAGTCGCCAGCCTCCTCCATCAAGATTTAGTTCAGTACAGTACGCTTTGGCCTCATCCCATGTTTTTCTCACTGTTTTCGCCTCTTCGTTGTCTTGCCACTGCAACCCTGTGACATGATCGGTGACGATCTCTTTGGCATCGTCGCGGCTGTAGCTCGGCTCGACACCGAGTCCTTTGACCACCGCATACCACCCGTCGTCATGCAACGCATCGTCGCTATAACAATCGGTGGTTTTCGTCGGATCCGTTTTGCTGTAGCAAACTTTTTGATCGGTGCGTTTGATTCGGCTCTGATTCGTCTCGTTGTTCTCCTCACCCGGACTTCCCATCGCGTAGAGTTGGGCCACTTCGCCGGCATCGAGGGTGCGGCCGTAGATGCGGATCTCGTCGAAATCCTCCGTAAAGTACTTGTTGTACGAATCGTACTCCTCGTCGGGACTTCCGTGCCCCAGATCCACGCCGAAATCCAGCGTTTCGGCGCCGGGCAAAAGCTGCGATCCTATGTTCATTTCACTTCCCTCGAGGCGTCCATCCACATAGAGAGAGATCGTGGCATTGTCGTCGTTATACATGGCGACGATGTGGTGCCATTGCTGATCGTCCATCTTGGGCGCTTGACTTTCGAGCGTCCAATCTCCCAGCGTGAAATCGATCGAAGCACTCTGCGAATCGTAGGCCAGGCGCAAGGCGCTCACGCTGAGATTTTTGTCGGGGTCCACCACGTCCGTATCGACATAGGTGCTGCCCTCCTCGTGCGAGCGGACCCAGAACGCCAACGAGAAGCTTTTCTTGCCGAGGGTGTTGGGGATCTTCAGAATCTGCCGCTCGTTGGCGTCGAGTCCGAATCCTTTGCCCACCGGCGCAGGCACCAGGGTCGCGGGATCGTCTCCCGCGACCCTGCCGTCACGATCGTGCGCCGTCGCATCGAGCGTGTCGCTTTCGAGAGGATAGTAGGCGCGCAGGGCGCTGAGCAGCGAGAGGTCTCCTCCTCCTTTGAAGGCGAGCTTTTTGCGGGCCACCCTGGCGAAGTCTTTGAGCTTCAGCGTCGCGAGGTAGGGACCGCTGTAGGGATAGAGATAGGTGAAAGTCCCCTTCTCCACTCCATCCTCCTCGATCAGATCGTCGAAGAAGTGTTCAAAACCGTCTCCCAGGACCAGCTTCACCCGATGATGCCGCGCGAGCAGAGGATCGACCTCCACGCCAAAGGTACAGTTGCGCGTCGTCCGGCACTGCTCGGGATTGCTCACTTTCAGTCGTATTTTGGCAGAGGGATGATCTTTTTTGTTTCGGGGATTGCTTCCCGCTTCGTACTCCTCGATGTTGGTGTATCCGTCTCCGTCCGTATCCTGCGACGCATCTGCCGCATCGGTAGGATCGAGGCCGTATTTGACTTCCCAGCCGTCGGGAATGCCGTCGCCGTCGCTGTCGGGGTTGTCCAGATCGGTACCGTAGAGGAATTCGTCGATGTTGCTCAGGTTGTCGTCATCCCTGTCGGCCAGGGCGTCGGAGCAGTCGTGAGGATTCAGACCGTGCTCCTCTTCCCAGTGATCGTAGAGGCCGTCGCCGTCGCTATCGCGATCGATCGTCGAACGCCCCACCAAACCCCGAAGCCAAAAGATAATCAAAGGATTGTGCTCATAGCCGTAGCGCCCTCCCCGATACCGATCGAGCAACTCCTTGATCGTCATCTCCGTATGCTCGGTATAGCTCCAGACGATATCGTCCACCAAAATGACCTCCAGATGATTGTTCTTCAAAAAATCCTCGGGATCCTGGCCGCGCAGGACCTCCCGCATCCCGGGAATCTGATCCAGCGCCACCGTTACGTCGGTAGCGCTGCGATCTGTGGAGAGCTCGATCTGCACCGGACCGTAGTAACGCTTTCGTTCATTGTCCCAGAGATAGAGGTGCTCATTGTGCACTCCCGCCAGATGAGGCAGGCTCATCTTCAGATGAAGGTGATCGACGGTGTTTTCGACCCGATAGCCCGACTCCGAGCATTCTCCGGTGCTATGACTCTCCGTTTGGATATAGAGGGAACTGTTTTGAGCGATCCGCTTGGTCACCCCCTCTTTGGGATAATCGTGCGCGATGTAGGCTTTGACCTCCGCTTGATACTGTACCGGAGCTTTGCGATAGCTCTCGTTTCCGATCCAAAGGTGCGTAGAGTCGGTATAGACTCCCGGTGTCTTGTGGGTGACGACTCCTTTGTGACCGGCCTCGTCGAAAAGACGGCTAAAGCCGAAAAAGCTGATCGCGTCCAGGCCGCGACGGCCGAGATAGTCGTCCAGAATCGCGTTGCCGTCGCCTTTGCTGTAGCGCTCGTCTTCGTCGATACAGCTCCAGTCATTGATGCAGTTGAAGGTATCTCCGATTTGGGACATACGGAAATAATTCCCCTTGAAAGCGGTCGATCTCGTGCGTTTCGGGACCTTGAGTTCGCTGTAATCTTTGTGACGATAGACATGCCAATCGGCGAAAACGACCTTCTCATCCTCGTGTTTGTCGAAATAGGACGAGGCCAAGTCTTCCTTTTGGATCAGGGCATCGTTCTCCATCGAATATTTGAAGCCTGAAAAAGCGAGGAAATTTGCCGCTTCGTTACTCCCCAATCCCATCTGCAAGCGCGGTTTTCCATTGGAACGAGTCCAATAGATTTTAGGCCCCTTGGCATTGATAAACTTTCCATTGAGCCCCATGCTCTGCGTATCGATATAGCTGATCGGCGCGAAGGCAGGCGGTACTTTTTCGTAGATCTTGACCTTTTCTTCACTCAAGCGTTTGATGCCGAAAGCGTAGGCCGTCGGCTTGCTGAAGAGGTCGATGAGCATCCCGCCTCCCTGGTTGGCTCCTCTCAAAAAACGATACCATGACGCCGGCGTCACCGCCAAAGCGATATTTTGAGTCACCTCCGCCAGGATCGCCTTGCCCTCCTTTTTCAAATCTTCGAGCGATTTTGCCAGGATGTTGTACGCTACGCCCGCGGCGGTTCGGGTATTGAAAGAGTGGAGCAGATCCAGGCTGTTCATGGCGTAGCCTTTGATGCTAGAAGCCATCTTCAAAATCGTCTCGGGTTGGGAGACTTCGGCAATGAAATTCTTTCCATAATGATACGCGTATCTTTTCACGAGAGCATCGAAAGTTTTTCGAAATCTTTTCTCTTGTTTGCTCATTTTGGCCTTGTAGTTGGGGTTGATGGCATGAAAGGCTTTGAATTTTGCCAGCTTGATATAGAACTTTACCCTCGCCTTTTGGTTCTCCAACCCTACCCTTTCCAGTTCATGTGGAATGGTCTCTCCTACCGTCGAGTATAGCGTATACCACAACCAAAAACTCATCAGACCTTTCCAGTAATAACTATTTCGGAGGAGTTTCGCTTTGGCAACTTCTCCCTTTCGTTTGGTATGTAAGATTTTAATAACCGCTGTCTTGAAAAACTCTTTGATCAAATGTCGAAGTACTATAGGATTTGCCACCGCATCGATAGATTTCATTGCAACTATTCTTCTGCCCCCAGGTTCTAGCAGAGACGAAAAGTGATCGAGCAAAAGTTTGATCTGCCCGTAACGCTGATCCACCGTCAAAAGGTCTACACCCGCCATCGCCGCGATAGAGTCGCTAAACTCGTAAAGCACCTGTAGGGAAATAAGCGAATATTTGAACCAGGGATTTTTACTCAGCTTCTTTTTGAGTGCAAGGGCACCTTTGTTCATCTTGTCCAATCCCTTGCTCGCGAGCTTCGCGATCTTCAAGCCGCTACTCATATCGGCGATCACGTCGATCACGGCGAAGGCGTTGAGGAAAAAGGGTGCATCCCATAGAGTTCCCGCCTTGTTGCGGTAGATGACGAACTCTTTGTCGCTGCCGGGAGTTTTCAAGTCTTCGTCGAAATTGGCTATGGGGTTGATCGTCTTTTTGAAGACATGCCCTTTGCCGATGGCTCCGAAATCCTGCGGCTCGATCAGGTTAGGATCGAGCAAGCTGTTGACGAATCCCGTATTCAGATAATTCTTGGTATTGGCCACGGCATACCAGAGCGAAGAGTCGGTGTAAAAATCGAAGGATACCCTGTTATTGTAAGGATCCTGTTCGAGGGCGCTCGCATCCAGGTAGGCACCGGTAAAGAGTCGGAAAGGAACATGCTTCGCCGGCTTGGTCGTCAAGTCGATCGTCGTTTTGTCGTCGGCAAATCTTTTGAATTTGCCCGGCAATGCGGACAAACGACGACGCTCCTGCATCAGGCGCTGGGCAAATCGATCGCTTGCCACGGCGAGACGCTGTCGGCCCACGATTTTATGGGCCTCTTTTTTCAAAGAGCCTAAAAGTCTCCGGTAATGTGCATCATCTTCCGAATCTCCCGAAAGCAGGCGATCGTAGAGCTGTGCCGCTTCTGTGTACTGAGGTTTTTTGAGCAGCCGATCGACCAGCTCCCCCTGCTCTTTCGGTGTCAAAAAGAGCAGCACGGGATCGTCGGTAAAGAGGTCGTAAGCCACCTGGGTGAAGGCATCGACCCTCCCTCGCAAGCTCCCCCGGTCAAACGCGCTATAGAGGACATTCGTCCCGCCCGCACCGTCGTCGGAAACCAGCACGATCGAACTGGGCGCCTTGGATACCGCACCCGCCGTTTGGTAGAGCCGCTTCGGCGACTCTCCCGTCGACAGATCCAGCAGATAGGCGCCTTGCTCCTTTTGAACTTTCTGCGCCGAAGAAGAAAGCTTGATCGCCGAATCCGATCCCCACCCTCCGACACTCCATACCATCGCCATGATCAGAAGAAATACGATCCTTCCACTCCTCCCCTTTTGCATCCAACTTCTCCTTCTGAAGTAAAAATATATTTGTTATTGTAGAACTTGTTTCTTAAAAAAGATCCTAAATGTTGAACGATACTGGTTTAGTTTTAAGATTTCTTGATTAAAATTGATGGTGTAAATATAAAGAAATGAGAG
>CAZORY010000119.1:0-5171 GCA_964582435.1 uncultured Campylobacterales bacterium | reverse complement strand
GTATCCGTAGTATCCAGACAAGATGCCATTATACCAAAAGGATGCCCATGCGACGAATCGGATATTGCGCGATTGTATGCGGGGTCGCTCTCTTCACCGGATGTAGTACCCACCGAGCCGATCCGACATTGGATTTCAAACCGCCCAGATATGTCGAACAGTTGCCCCCTAAAGAGAAGATGACAAATCCCTACCATCCCGGCAGCCTTTTCGGTCGGGGTGACAATCCCGTCTTTTCGGACAAAAAAGCGATGAATGTCAACGATATCGTCACGATCGTCATCGACGAAAACATACTGGCTACTTCGACGGGATCGAAAAAGATCAAAAGAAGTACCAACGACAAGCTGGGGGGTGCCATATTCACTGGCGGGCCCGGCGGTTTGGCCAATCGTGTCAACAAAGTTTCCAATATCAGTGTAGGTATCGATTCCACCAATGCGTTCAATGGTCAAGGTACCAAACAACGAACCGAAAAATTCACCACGACCATCTCCGCGCGAATCATCAAAATTCTTGAAAACGGCAACTACTTCATCGACGGTCGGCGTGAAATGCTGATCGATGGGCAAAAGCAGATCTTGCACGTCAGCGGCGTCATTCGGCCCGAAGATATTTCACAGACCAATATGATCGATTCCAAATATATCGCCGATGCGAAAATTCTCTACGAAACCCAAGGCGATATCAAAGAAGCCACAGAGAAGGGGTGGGGGACGAAAGCCGTCGAGTCGATCTGGCCTTTTTGATTACGACCCGTGCATTTGAAACGAGCGATCGAGCGGTCGAATACGTAAAAAGGCGCCGATGACGTCACCTTGTCGTTCGATCGGTGTCGTTTCGGCAAGAACCTCCAAACTCTTTGCATTGCGTGGATCAAGAATGTGACCGACGCGTGAAAGGATATCCTTGTTCAAGCCATCTTTCATCAGTGCGATCAACCACTTCTCAAGCCCTTCGACGCCGCCCGATTCCTCCGTTTTGACGTCAAGCCCCAGTAATTGCCTAGCTATTTCGTTGGCCGTTCGAATGTGTAAATGACGATCGTAGACGATCAAACCGTCCGATTGTTCTTCGACCAGACGACGGTATGCAGCGTCTCGTAACGTGTTTTCTTCGAACATGGTCGTCGCTAGATGGGCCAATGCTTCAGCGAGCGAGATTCTCTCTTCCCGTTTATGAGGTGTGAACCGGGTAGGAAGTGTCGTTTTCGTCGCTCTTTCATCGCTTTCGGTCATGGAGACGACGACGAAGCTTTGATTGGCCAAAGTATCGCCTGAGAACTCACCGTAACCTACCGCGCCGGTCACCGGTGCTTCGTGCGAGAGTAGATCGATCAGACCATATAGATGATCCGGTAGGTTTCGTAAGATAGCCAAATCGCAAAATATCCAATGACTTTGAGCCATCCTCTCTTTTTCCAACACGGGTGCTTCCAAAAGGATTTCGCTCTCTGTGTCCAAATATCCAAATCGCCAGCGAGAGCCTACGGGAAGAGAACCGGCGAATGCCAAAGCGCCATCCTCCCGTGACTGTAATATATGGCGTATCGTCGGTCGGGATCCCTCTTCGTGATCGATGTTGTCGCTGGATAGCAAAGCGATGTCGAAGGAGGATAACGGGAGATTTTCGACATATTTCCTGCCCAGGTAGTGTCCCAAGCGCCGCGCCGCTTTTTCGTGATCGACGGTCGAAACGAGGTTGCCTTCGGCCCTCGTAATTTCCATCACCGGACCGACCGCCACCATTTTGCTAAATGTACGAATCGCACAGGTAAAACGCGATCCGCTCAACGAAACGACGACCGCTCCCGAGGGATAGACCTTTTCACCCATCAAGACCATCGTTTCGAAAAACTTTCCTCCATCCGCCGCCAATGTACCGACGATCGGAACGTTTGCGGCCGTCTTTCGTATCCCTTCACAAAGGGATTGGGCGTCGATACCGAGGCCGTCACACAGAAGTAGAAGCATCTTGGTATCGTTTCTCATCACCTTCTTGGCCATCGATCGACCGATGTCGTAGGCCGATTCTTTTTCGATAAATTCGACGGCATGGCACTTGAGATGGGTTTTTTCAAATGTGGTGATCGTGACGATCGTTCGTGATGTGGAATAGGTTTCATGATAGATCGCTCCGGCGACGGTTTGTCCGACAATCACCGCTTTGGGAAAAAAGATATTCACTTCCTGAGCGATTTTTTCGAGTACGCTTCGAGACGTCTGATGGGAAAAAATCTGTATGAGAATCGTTTTGGCACGATTGATCTCTTCGGTTGGGAAAAAATGGAAAGAGAGTACCGATTCGTAGACGACGGTATAGGTTTTCATGCAATCCTTTGCATCTAAAATGTGCCCCCCTATAATCGGCTTTTAATAGGAGTTTGTTTAATATTCGTCACCATTGGAAGGAAACTCTTTGAAAGTTCGGATTCAAGAAGAGACGATCGTACTGGAGGATGTGAGTCAACTCTACCCGGCGGCTATCATTCGTTATGCCGATGGGACCGTGACACCGATATCGTTGGAGTGGTTCGACGAATTGGCGAATCGTGACGTGGAGCTTTTACAATACGCCATTTGCGTCCATTACAAGGAGAGGGAGAACGAACCTCTCGTTTTCGGATATGAAGATCGCGATAGACTCGAAGCGGCGATCGCCGATTTGGCCCATCAACTGCAGAATGATTCACGATAGGCGATTTTTGAAATCTTCGTAGCCGAAGCGACGAACGATGTCGAGTCCGCCCTCTTGACGCCAGATGGCGATGGAAGGGTGTTGGACACCGTTGAAGGTGGTGCTCTTGACCATCGTGTAATGGATCTGGTCTTCGAAGACGATCTTGTCGCCGATCGCCAGTGGTCGATCGAAGCTGTAATCACCCATGATATCTCCGGCAAGACATGTATTGCCACCCAAGCGATAGGTATAAGGTTTTTCTCCCGCTTTACCGGCCCCTCTGACCTCGGCCCGATAAGGCATGGCGAGGGTGTCGGGCATATGAGCTTCCGCGGAGACGTCGAGAATGGCGATATCGATGCCGTTGTGTAGGATGTCGAGCACCGAAGCCACCAGTGGACCGGTTTGCCAGCCTACCGCTTCTCCTGGTTCGAGATAGACATCGATATCATGGTGCCGCGCTTTGAAATCACGGATCACCGAGATGAGCCGATCGACGTCGTAGTCGACGCGAGTGATATGGTGACCGCCGCCGAAATTGACCCATCTCAGATCCGCGATATAGTCACCGAATCTCTCTTCGAAAGCATGGAGGACCGTTTCTAATGCATCGACGTTCTGCTCGCAAAGGGCGTGAAAATGTAAGCCTTCGATTCTATCGAGTATCGTGACGTCGAAATTGGCCAGGGTCGTGCCCAAACGGCTGAAAGGGGCGCAGGGGTTGTAGAGGTCGACGGGGGCGCTCGAAATTTCGGGGTTGACGCGCAGTCCGACCGAAAGAGAAGGGTTGACTCCCTTGGCTTTGTCGTAGAAGCGTTCGAGTTGGGATGGGGTGTTGAAGATCAAATGATCGCTTAGACGGGCGATCGCTTCGATCTCCTCCTCTTTGAACGCAGGTGAATAGGTATGGACCTCTTTGTTCATCTCTTCGCGTCCCAGTCGCGCTTCGTGCAGACCGCTGGCGCTCGTTCCGTATAGATAGCGTCCGACCAGGTCGAACGTGCGCCAGAGCGCGAAGCCTTTGAGGGCTAGAAGAACTTTCGCGCCACTTTCTTGTTGGAGACGGTCCAGGATTTTCAAATTTCTTAGCAGTGAAGCTTCTTCGCAGACGTAGCAAGGGGTCGGGACCTGTGCGATATCCAGTGGTACGGCGGGCACTACTTGACCTCGAACGTCGCGTCAGGGTCCATTTCGATCACGTGCCAAGGTAATCCCTGCCGATTCAACTCCTCCATGAATGGATCGGGATCCATCTGCTCCATATTGATCGTGCCTGGCTTCATCCATCGTCCTTCGATCATCAGTTTGGCACCGATCATCGCCGGAACGCCGGTCGTGTAGCTGACACATTGGGCGCAAACCTCTCGGTACGCGGCCTGGTGGTCGCAGATGTTGTAGATGTAGATTTTGCGGCGTTTGCCATCTTTGGTCCCTTCGCAGACGACACCGATATTGGTTTTACCTTTGGTTCGGGGACCTAGACTCGCCGGATCGGGTAGGAGGGCTTTGACGACATGTAGAGGAACGACTTGACAGCCGTCCACTTCGATCGGATCGATGCGTGTCAGGCCGATATTGTCGAGGACTTTAAGATGGGTCAGGTAACTCTCTCCAAAGGTCATCCAGAATCGGATGCGCTTGAGGCCGGGGATGTTTTTTACCAGGGACTCCTCCTCTTCGTGATAGAGCAGGTAGCTATCTTTGGGGCCGATTTGTGGATAGTCCCAAACCATCTTGACCGCCATCGGTTCCGTCTCGATCCAGCGACCGTTCTCCCAGTAGCGCCCTTTGGCGTTGACTTCGCGGATATTGATTTCGGGATTGAAGTTGGTCGCGAACGGATAGCCGTGATCACCGGCGTTGCAATCGAGAATGTCGATGGTTTCGATCGTGTCGAAGTAGTGCTTGAGGGCATAGGCGCAAAAAACGTTGGTGACGCCTGGATCGAAGCCGCTGCCCAATAGGGCCATCAATTGCTTGGCTTTGAAAGCGTCGTCTTTGGCCCACTGCTCTTTGTACTCGAATTTGGCGGTATCGGGGTGCTCGTAGTTGGCCGTATCGAGATAGTGCACACCGGTCAGAAGACAAGCGTCCATGATGGAGAGATCCTGATAGGGGAGGGCGACGTTGACGACGATTTCGGGAGCGACGGCACGGATCAGTGCCGCCGTCTCTTCCACGTTATCGGCATCGACCTTCGCCACGTCGATGGTGACGTTGGTTTTCTCCTTGACTTCGTCGCGGATCGTTTCACACTTTTCAAGGGTGCGACTGGCGAGTGTGATGTGTTTGAAAGTTTCGATATTTTGGGCACATTTGTGGGCTACGACTCGCCCGACCCCACCTGCTCCGATGATCAGGACACCGTTCATCTTCACTCCTCGTAAATAGTTGACAGATTATACCATTTTGACTATAGTTCCTAGGCATTCAACTATGAAAACTTGGGATGAATCGGGATGAAAAAAGCTATCATATTAATGAATATGGGA
>CAZORY010000118.1:0-5219 GCA_964582435.1 uncultured Campylobacterales bacterium | reverse complement strand
CGCCCTGTCACGCCGGAGGTCGCGGGTTCGAGTCCCGTCCACCGCGCCACCCATTCATGATAAAAATCCACGACGAATCACTTGACGACACTAGTACCTTGTCGCCTCGCCGATCGACTTCCTCTTATTTATCATTTTCTGCCACCGATATCTATTTTTCATCTCTACGACATCGACCACACTTTATCCACGAAGATATCTTAGAATAGTTGGTATAGTCGAGACAACGCCCATGGGAGAATCGATGCGCGTCGATTCTGCCCTAAAAATTGTTGTTAATTTATTTTTATGTTTTTATCTGTTATAGTTTCAAAACAACAAATCAAGGAGTAACAATATGATAAACAATGACATCGTCAAAATTGCGAACGAAACGAAAAAATTGAACGCAATGGTCGTAGAGGATGAGAAAGAGGCGAACGAATTGATGGTTTCGACGTTCGGTAACTTTTTCAATGCCGTCGATTCGGCCGCGAACGCGGAAGAAGCTCTGAAGATTTATGAAAAGAAAAAACCGGACATCGTCTTTATCGACATCATTCTACCCGGGATGGATGGGTTGGAATTGGCCCGCAAGATCAGAGAAAAAAACAGCGATCAGATCATCGTCATCATTTCGGCGAGCAACGATATGAGTAAAATCTCCGAAGCGATCCGTATCGGTGTGGATAGCTTCATTCAAAAACCGATCGACTCCAACAAGATCATCGATTTGCTCAAAAATATCAACGAAACGATCGCCAAACGTAAAAAGATCGAAACGAAAACCTTCTCCATCACCCTTCCGATGGACCTTTACGACAGAGTCCACGCCGATGCAAAGGTAGAACGTATCTCCAAAAACGCGATGATCATCCGCGCGCTCAAAGCCTTCTACGATATCAAGCCATAAGAGGGAGTTCGATCCAAAACGAGGCCCCGCTACGTGTGTTGCGGGCGCTGATTTTGCCATGCAGTCTTTTTTCTACGATCATTTTGGACATATACAGCCCTAGCCCCGTCCCCCGTGCTTTGTGTTTGGTCGTGAAGTAGGGCTCGAAGATCTTCTCCAGAACCTCCGGTTCGATGCCACCCCCGTTGTCTCGAACGATGATATTGACTCTATTGTTGTATTTGACCTCTATTTTGATGGTCGGATCCTTGACCTTACGCTGTTGAAGAACGTCCACGGCATTGTAGACGAGATTGAGGAGTACCTGCTTCAGATCGTTGGGACGCCCCCTCACCAGTGCCTCTTTTTGTGGAAGCAAAAGCCGTAGCCGGATCTTTTCATCTTCGAGGACCACCGAAACGAGTCGAATCGTCTCACGAACCGTTTTGCATACTTCCATCGCCCCGGGATGGGAATACTCTTCGCCTAGGGAGGCAAAACTGCGAAAATCGTCGATCGTATCGGAAAGATATTTGAGGGTCTCGCCGATCTTACGCTCCGCCACCATCACCGACTCGGCCGATAGATCCCCGATCTGGGCTTTCAGCGACAAATCCTGCATCACCAAGGCGATGATGTTGAGTGGTTGGCGCCACTGGTGGGCGATGTTGTTGATCATCTCTCCCATCGCCGCCAGCTTCGACTGATGAAAAAGCATCTTGTCCTTCTCACGATTCTTCTTCACCTCCAACGCCACGCGACGCTCCAACGACGCGTTGAGCGTCGCCAACTCCCGGGTCCGCTTCTCCACCTCCCGCTCCAAATGCCTGTTCAAATCGATGATCTCCCGGCTACTGGACGATACAAGTGTCGATAGCGTCTCCAGCAATCGATCCTTCTCGCTACGAGCAATCTTCATCGGATTGAGGGCGATATGTGCATCGGCTTCTTCACTCAAAGCGACTCGCGAGAGCGTATAGTTCAAAAATCGGTTGGTTCCATCCAGATGGCTGAATTCCCCGAAAGTAAATAGCCCGAACAGTTTGTCGCTATCACGATAGATGGAAGCGGCGGCTCTGAGGATATCCATATATCCATATTCGTAGGAGATACAGGTATAGAACCAGAGTGCTTGCACGGGTAGATCGGTATATATCTTTGGAATCGATTCGTATCTTTCGATCATGCGCTTATAATGGCCAAATCCGATCTGGACTTTTTCACCCTCTTGGAACGCGCCCGTATAAAAACCCTTCTGCCCATCGATCTCCAGTAAAGCTCGTCCGACCTGTCCGAACGTTTCGGACTCCCTGATGAGAGGATGTGCCAGCGAAAGATGGAGCAGGCGCTGTTCGTCCAACGGACCGAAATATTTGGCGTAGGTCTCCAGGATCGAATGGCCGTCCAAAGTGTAGAGATGACGTCCTTGGGCTTTGGTGACGGTGAACTCCTTGCCGATCGGTTCCCAATCGAAAAAATAGTTACACGAAATTCGCAGCCGTTTTCCATTCAAAAAGATGGCGATCAACGCCTCCTCTTCATACACTCTCCCTTCCGAAAATATCGTGAAATGTTCGAAAGGCTCATGATCGGATGCGATACCACCGAAAATCGGCACCCCTTCAAGGAAACGATTGCTCAGTTTGATCAGCTCTTCGAGATCGAAACGGACCGAATTGGTTACAAGAAGGATCCCTTGGGTATCCTCTTTTCGCCGATCGGCCAATTTTTGAACGACTTTTATCGGACTCGTATCCTCAAGGGGCATCTCGACCTTTTCGATTTGACTCCGCTCGAAAGCGGTAATGCCCAAAACTACCTTTTGTTCGAGGATCTCCCCTCGATAAAGCTGCTTGACGCTCGTGGCCCCGAGAATGACGGCCCCGGGCAAAATATCCCGCACCGCTCGACGTATCTTCTCCATTCGTTCCGTGTCGACGAGGCCTACGTTCAACTGTACCAGCAACTGATCGTAATCGTCGACACCCTGACGTTTCACGAATCGAGCGAAACTCTCCGCCCCGTCGAACTCGTAACTCCAATGTTTCATATCTCATTTCCTCGTTTCTTGGGAACGCAAGGGATCGATAGGATAAAACAGGCCCCATCCCGGAGGTTGCGCATCGTCAACGTCCCGCTCAAGCGTTTCTGCACGATCATCCGCGACATAAACAGACCAAGACCCGTTCCCCTGGCCTGATACTTGGTCGTAAAGTAGGGTTCGAAGATTTTCTCCGTCAACTCCGGTGGGACACCGCCCCCATTGTCACATACCTCTATCCGGACCCTATCGTCGTACGAAAGCTCGATCCCGATGAAAGGATCGTCGGGCGCTTTCTCTTTCAACACATCCACGGCGTTGTAGACGAGGTTGAGGAGTACTTGCTTCAAATCGTTGGGACGCCCCATGACCAGTGCCTCTTCATCCGGTATCGAAACTTCTACACGAATACGTTTCGCATCCAGAAGCATCGCCACAAGACGGAGAGCTTCTTTGACGCTCCTCCCCACATCGAACCATTCTGGATGGGTATACTCTTCGCCTTGGGAGGCGAAACTGCGAAAATCGTCGATCGTATCGGAAAGATATTTGAGGGTCTCGCCGATCTTACGCTCCGCCACCATCACCGACTCGGCCGATAGATCCCCGATCTGGGCTTTCAGCGACAAATCCTGCATCACCAAGGCGATGATGTTGAGTGGTTGGCGCCACTGGTGGGCGATGTTGTTGATCATCTCTCCCATCGCCGCCAGCTTCGACTGATGAAAAAGCATCTTGTCCTTCTCACGATTCTTCTTCACCTCCAACGCCACGCGACGCTCCAACGACGCGTTGAGCGTCGCCAACTCCCGGGTCCGCTTCTCCACCTCCCGCTCCAAATGCCTGTTCAAATCGATGATCTCCCGGCTACTGGACGATACAAGTGTCGATAGCGTCTCCAGCAATCGATCCTTCTCGTCGAGTGAAAACTCCTGTTCTTCTCCGACGAAACGTCGTTCGGGATCTTCACTTAGATGGATTTTGACGATGGCGTTGTTCAAAAAGGCGTTGCGCCCCTCCACCCATGCGAACTCGCCGAAGGTGATGGCCACACTCATCGCCTCCAGGTTTTTCCGGTACGGGGCGAAAAGCTTTCGCATCAAATCGTCGTAACCTCTCGTATAGGAGATACAGAAAAAGGACCAGAAAGCTTCCGTGGGGACCTCTTTGAAAATCTGCAAGGTTCGCGACGCACACTGGGTCATCTTTTGATAGTCGCCGAAACCGATACGCACCTTTTCACCCTCTTTGAAGATACCGGTGTAGATGCCGGACTCCCCGTCGTACTCCAAAAGTACCCGTGACACTTCTCCGAAAATATCGGAGTGGCGAATCAGAGGATGCGCCAAAGAGAGGTAGAGAAGCTTTTCTCGATCCATCGGCCCGAAATAGCGTTCGTACACCTCTTTGATCGAGACTCCGTCCAGTTCGTAGAGTCTCTTGCCCTCCGCCCGCGTGACGGTGAACTCTTTGCCGATCGATTGCCAAGGAAAGAGATAATTGGCGAAGATTTGCAAAGATTCGCCCGTCAAAAAGACGGCGACGACGGCATCGTCTTCGTAGATCTCCCGACCTGCGATGACATACGGACAGGGATTGTCCTGATCGAAAGAGGTGGCGATCCCCCCAAAAACTGGAATATTCACCAGTTTCTGATAGTGGGCTGTGAAGTCTTCGATATCCGAAGTGACGGCGTTGGTATAAAGAAGGATACCTTTCGTATCCTCCTTAACCCCTGCCGCCAACCTCATGGCGAAGGCTTGGGCGTCGAATTGGGAAGGAAGGGGAAAAGATGCGTGCCATAGCGTGGGACGTGCACTATCGAATCGTGTAACGACGAGCAGCGTACGATCGAAATAGTACTCTCCATCGCACATCTGCAAAGCACTGCCCATGCCCGCGACGACCGCTTGGGGGAGGATTTTGGCGATAGAATTTTGAATCTCTTGCAACTTCTTCGTATCTGAAAGGCCTGCTAGAATCTGAATCAATAGCCCATCGGCTTCCATCAACCGATTCGCCACCACGAACCGATGGAAGGAAGCCTCGTCTTCGTACAATAGATTCCACTGCTTCAAATCGTTCACCTCCCGCGCCAGACGGCCACTGCATCGCCAAGTTTGTAGGCTTGGTATAATCTCTCTTATGAATTATAGCGACATTCATCGACGTATCCGTCGATGGTACGAAGACTACGGCCGACACGAACTACCCTGGCGCAAGAGCGATGATCCCTATCGCATCTACATCAGTGAAATGATGCTCCAACAAACACAGGTCAAAACGGTATTGGAGCGCTTCTATTTT
>CAZORY010000117.1:0-5255 GCA_964582435.1 uncultured Campylobacterales bacterium | reverse complement strand
ACATATCAAAGGCCCCGATTTTCCTACCGGCGGTATCATTTTCGGCCGCAAGGGAATTATGGATGCCTACCGTACGGGACGCGGTCGCATCAAAGTACGGGCCAAAACCCATATCGAAAAGAAGGGCCATAAAGAGATCATCGTCATCGACGAACTGCCCTATCAGGTCAACAAATCCCGCTTGATCGAAAACATCGCCCAACTGGTCAAAGACAAAGCGATCGAAGGTATCGGCGAAATCCGCGACGAAAGCGACCGCGAAGGTATTCGTGTCGTGATCGAGTTGAAAAAGGATGCGATGAGCGAAATCGTACTCAACAACCTTTTCAAATCGACTCAGATGCAAACGACTTTCGGCATCATCCTGCTGGCCATCGAAAACAAAGAGCCAAAAATCTTCACGCTGATGGAGCTTCTCAAGCTTTTCATCCAGCATCGTAAAACGATCATCATCCGTCGCACCATTTTCGAACTGGAAAAAGCCAAAGCCCGCGCCCATATCCTCGAAGGCTTACGCATCGCTTTGGACAACATCGACGAAATCGTCGCCCTCATCCGTGCCAGTGCGGACGCATCCGAGGCAAAAGCGGGATTGATGGATCGTTTCGGCCTCAGCGAAAAGCAGGCGCAAGCGATCCTCGACATGCGTCTGCAACGCTTGACGGGGCTGGAGAGAGAAAAGATCGAGAAAGAGTATCAGGAATTGATGGCGGAGATCGAACGACTCAGCAACATCCTCAAAAGCGAAGATCTGCTCAATCAGATCATCAAAGAGGAGTTGATCGACGTCAAAGAGCACTTCAGTACACCCCGCCTCACCGAAATCGTCGACGACTACGAAGATATCGACATCGAAGATCTGATCCCCAACGAACCGATGGTCGTCACGATCACCCATCGAGGGTATATCAAACGCGTGCCCGTCAAACAGTACGAGCGTCAGCATCGCGGCGGTAAGGGTAAAACGGCCGTCACGACCCATGACGACGATTTCATCGAGAGCTTCTTCATCTCGAATACCCACGATACCCTCATGTTCATCACCGACCGGGGCCAACTCTACTGGCTCAAAGTCTACAAAATTCCCGAAGGCTCCCGTACCGCCAAAGGCAAAGCGGTCGTCAACCTGATCCAGTTGCAACCCGACGAAACGATCATGGCGATCATCCCGACCACAGACTTCGACGAAAGCAAATCTCTGGCCTTCTTCACCAAAGAGGGAATCGTCAAGCGTACGAATCTCAGCGAATTCAAAAATATTCGCAGCGTCGGCGTTCGGGCCATCACCCTCAACGAAGACGACGAACTGGTCACTTGCAAAATCATTCTTCCACAGACGCAGTACCTTTTCATTCTCACCAAAAAAGGTATGTGTATCCGATTCCCCGTCACCGACGTACGGGAAATCGGCCGAACGGCACGCGGCGTGACAGGCATCCGTTTCAAAGTGGACGGCGATCGTGTCGTCGGTGCCGCGACGATCGTCGACGACGAACAGGAGTTGCTCACCGTCGCCGAAAAGGGAATCGGCAAGAGGACCGAAGCGGGCGAATATCGGCTCCAAAGTCGCGGCGGCAAAGGGGTTTTGGCTATGAAACTGACTCCCAAGACGGGTGACGCGGTAGGGGTCGTCATCGTCGACGAAAACAAGGACCTCATGGTTCTGACACAAAGCGGCAAGATGATTCGCGTCGACATGCAAAGTATTCGCAAAGCGGGACGCAACACCAGCGGCGTCAAGATCGTCCGTCTCGATGCCGGCGATAAAGTCAACTCCATCGCCAGTTGCCCCAAAGAAGAGGCGGCTGAAGAGATACTCGAGCAATCGGAAGAGGATGCACAAGAGTAGAGGAAGCCGTTGGAAAGGAATTGGGAACGGCATTTGCTTGTCGATCACCAAACACTCTGAGGAGATTTTTCATGAAAGCCTGGACTCCACTCGTCCTCATCGTCTCGAGCCTCATACTCTATGCCGATACTTGCCCGACCCCACAAGTCGAGGAGACGGCCGCTCAACCGACGCAAAGCTGCCCACCGCCGGTACCCGTCGTGGTCAAGAAGATCGAACGCCCACAGCAGCCGAAGGCCTGCACCCTCACCTCACGCAATACGATCCACTTCCAAGTCGTGGGTCAAGGGGTCGCCCCCGTCAACACCATCTCACCGGCCCAGGCGATGGCACTGGCCAAACGTGCCGCCATCGCCGACGCTTACCGTCAACTGGGTGAAAAGATCTGCGGTGTCCGCGTCGAGGGACGTGATTTGATCCGCAACATGATGATCAGCCGTTCCACGGTCCGTACCCAGATCGATGCGATGATTCGAAACGCCCGTATTCTCGATACGAAATTCAAGGACGGCCTGTGCGAAGTGGAGATGGAAGTGACGGTCCGCGGCGACGAGTGGTATCCGCGCCTCGCCCGCTGATCCTCCTGGTACTTTTCGTCGCCACCCTCACGGCAGGGGAGAGGGAGTATTACATCTCCTACCGACTCAGCGGCAGTCGGGCGACCCTGGTGGACGAACACCTCCATATCAGTCGTGCGATGGTCCCTTTTCAAGGGGATTTCCACCCTATCTGTACCTTTTCGACCGATACCGAAACTTTCGAAAACTTCGCCAAAAAGAGCGAGCAACCCCTTCTGGAGTGTCTGATACGACAAGGGGTCCTCGTCCACGCTTTCGAACGCATCGTCGGCATGACGGCCCAGCGGGAGCGGGTGGAAATGATTGTACCCCCGACACCTTTGAAAGTCGTATTTAACGATGGATTGGTTATCATAAAAGCAGCTCACTGATACCAAATGGAGGGTGGATGAAAATCGCCATCGTCGAAGACGACATCAACATGCGCAAATCCCTCGAAATCGCACTTGGCGATTACGCCGACGAATTCGAGGTCATCACTTTCAGACACGCCGCCGAAGCCCTCAAAAAACTGGACGACACTTACGATCTGGTCATCACCGACATCAACATGCCCAAAATGGACGGCATCGAATTTCTGGAAAAACTGGAGGGACGCTACGACGCGATCATCATCACCGGCAACGCGACGCTAAACCGGGCCATCGAATCGATCCGTTTGGGAGTGCGAGACTTCTTGACCAAACCGTTCGAGGTCGAAACCCTCGTCGAAGCGATTCGACGTAGCCGCAAAGCACGCAATCGCCTTCAAAAAAAGCGGACTTCGTTGGAAACCAAAAGCGACGGCTTCTTCGCCACGTCACCGGGGCTGGAAAAAGCGCTCCATCTGGCGAAAAAGGCGGCCCGCAGCGACGCGTCGATCCTGCTGTTGGGTGAAAGCGGCGTCGGGAAGGAACTGTTCGCCCGCTTGATCCATGAAACCTCTCCTCGATGCGACAAACCTTTCGTCGCACTCAATATGGCCGCCATCCCGGAAAACTTGATCGAGAGCGAACTCTTCGGCTTCGAGAAGGGGGCGTTCACCGATGCTTTGGAAGCGAAGATCGGAAAATTCGAAGCGGCCCACGGCGGCACCCTTTTTCTCGACGAAATCGCCGAAATGCCCTATCATCTCCAGGCCAAACTGCTGCGTGCTCTTCAAGAAAAGATCATTCACCCTCTAGGAAGCAACAAAGAGATTCCTATCGACGTGCGGATCGTCGCCGCCACGAACGCCGACATCCAATCCAAAATGGCCGACGGTACGTTTCGAGAAGATCTTTATTATCGTATCTCCACGATCCCCATCCACATACCACCCCTTCGAGAACGCACCGAAGAGATATTGCCCATCGCCCAAAAGAGCCTCGAAAAGATCTGCCTCAAATACGACCTTTCACCCAAACGTTTCGACGAGGCGGCCCAAAACGCCCTGCTCAGCTATGACTGGCCGGGCAATATCCGTGAACTGATAGCGGTCGTCGAGCGGGCCGCGATCCTTAGCGACGGGGAGACGATCGGCGAAACGGATCTATTCTTGGACGCAAGACGCTGAAACGATTTCGGGGGTCGAAACCCATCCGACGCACATCTCACGCCTTTCTAACGCAACTTTCGCTATAATCGCGTAATTTTTCCAAGCAAGGTCAATCCATGAGAAAATACAATGTCGCCGTCGTCGGTGCCACGGGTGCTGTCGGCGAAGAGATGCTCAGAGTCCTGGAAGCGGTCGATTTTCCCGTCGCCAAGCTGGTACCTCTCGCCAGTGCCAGAAGCGCCGGGGGCACGATCGAATTCGCAGGTGAAGAGATCGTCGTCAAAGAGTTGACCGAAACCGTCTTCGACGAGGAAGAGGTCGAAATCGCACTTTTTAGCGCCGGCGGTTCCGTTTCGGCCCGTTTCGCTCCCTTCGCCGTCGAAGCGGGTGCCGTAGTCGTGGACAACACCAGCCACTACCGTATGGATCCGGACGTGCCTCTCGTCGTACCCGAAGTCAATCCCCAGGATATCGCCCTGTGGCGTACCAAGGGGATCATCGCCAATCCCAACTGTTCCACGATCCAGATGGTGCAAGCCCTCAAACCCTTGCAAGAGCGCTTCGGTATCGAGCGAGTGGATGTCAGCACCTATCAAGCCACTTCCGGAGCCGGCAAAAGCGCGATGGAAGAGATGGTCAAGCAGATGCAGGATTTTTTCGCCTTCAAGCTGGATGAAAGCCCGCACGAGCGCTTCCCCCATCAGATCGCCCTCAACGTCATCCCTCAGATCGATGTCGCGATGGAGAACGGCTTCACCAAAGAGGAGATGAAGATGGTCAACGAAACGTGCAAAATCATGCACGAGAGTATCGAAGTGGCCGCTACGTGCGTGCGCGTACCCGTTCTTCGAGGCCATAGCGAGAGCGTGACCGTCACACTCAAAAGAGACGCCGATGCCGAAGCGGTCCGCGCGGCACTGCAAGAGGGCGAGAATATCGTGGTGATGGACGATCCTTCGCAAAATCTCTACCCGATGCCGATCGTCTGCGTCGATAGAGACGAAACGTTCGTCGGACGTATTCGCAGCGATATCTACCGCCCCAATATCGTCCACATGTTCGTCGTCGCCGACAACTTGAGAGTAGGTGCCGCCACCAACGCCGTGCGTATCGCACAAAAATGGATCGAAATGGAGAGCGTATGAAGTGGCTTGAAAGTATTTTCGAGCATACCCTTTGGAGTACCCGCCTTTTCATCCTGCTGCCGGTGATCTTTTCACTGGTGGGTGCGATCGCCCTTTTCATCATCGCCAGCGTCGATATCTACCATGTAAGCGTCATGACCCTCGACGTCTATATCAACCACCTCCAT
>CAZORY010000116.1:0-5290 GCA_964582435.1 uncultured Campylobacterales bacterium | reverse complement strand
ACGGCGATCATCGACATCGTCATCTCCTATACCGATCCTTCCACCGGCGAGCAGGTCCGCTTCCATAGGCGTACGATTCAAAAACCTTGACAAAATGAACTTAAGCCTCGGTTGGCTATAATTCGCAATTAATCACCATAAAGGAGTTTCACGATGAACATAAGCATCGTAGGTCGCCATTTCGAGCTGACCGACGCCATCAAACAGCATATCGAAAGTGCCGTGGATGGCCTGAAAAAATACAATCTCGATATCATTTCCACTCGGGTCGTCGTCGATGCGGACGAAAAGAACGGCAAGAAAGGTTACAGTGTCGAATTCGTCATCAATATGGCCAACAAAAACACCGTCGTCATCCGCCAAAAGGACAAAGACGTCTATGCCGCCATCGACATGGCGATCGAGCGAGCCAACAAGGTCCTTCGCCGTCATCACGACAAAGTGACCGAACACAAATCGGTACGCCCCGACGAACTGGCGGCTGCCCACGAAGCGGAGATCGCCGCGGCTCTGGCCGACGATACCGACGAAATCGTCCCGGCCGAGTTGGAACTCTACAAACCCCTCGAAATCGAAGAGGCGCTCCAAATGCTCAAGGACTCTCCCGACAAACAGTTCCTCGTTTTCAACGATATGGATGGCAAAATGCGCGTCATCTATCGCCGCGGCGACGGCCGTTTCGGTCTCTATTGATCGGCGGGGCGGAGCGTCCCGCCCGTTCGCGAATCTTTCGCCGATAACGCTTCTTTCACTTCCGATACGATCTTCTCGTCTTCGGCCATATCGAGCCAGATGAACTCTTTGCCGCTTTGCAGCTTTCCCGTCAAAAGATCACCCGATTTTCTAAATTTCAGATCGAGCCTCGCGATTTCGAATCCGTCGGTCGTCTGGCAGAAGGCTTTGAGCCGTTCGCTTGTCGGATCGTGGGTGAAGAGAAAACAGTAGCCTTTCAGACCCGTCCGACCGACCCGCCCTCTGAGCTGGTGCAGGGTCGCCAATCCCATTCTCTCGGCGCCTACGATGACGATAGTGGAGAGTTTCGGTAAAGAGATACCGACCTCTATGACCGTCGTCGTAAGCAGTATCTTCCCTTTTTTAGAAAACTCTCCCAAGACATCGTCTTTTCTTCTATCCTTGCCGTGTGTGACGTAGACGCCGTCGAAACGCTCTTTCCAGAAATTTTCACTCTCTTCCAAGGACCGATAGCCGATATGCTCGCTCTCTTCCACTAGGGGATAGACCACCAGCACCTGCCTATTTTCTCTGGTTTCTTGTTCGATATGCTCCAAAAGTCGTGGAAAATCGGCTTTTGAGACGATACGCGTCGTGATCTCTTTCGCAAACGGTGTCCCTTCGATCAGCGTCACATCCACCAAAGCCGCGTCGATCATCGCCTGGGTGCGCGGAATCGGCGTCGCGGAAAACTGAAGAAAATGGGGGCGTTTTTCCCCGTGAGCGACGAGCCGTTCGAGCCGTTTGCGCTGATCGGTCCCGAAGCGATGCTGCTCATCCACCATCACCAATGGTGCATCGGGTAGCTCGCGATACAAGAGGGCGTGGGTACCGACGATCAAATGGGCCCTATCGATCGCTCCCTCCTCTTTCGTCTGCGTCACCAACGCCGTCTTGACGAAATCCGGCAAATGGGTACACGCTTCTTCGTAAAGTTGTCTGGCCAGGATCGACGTCGGCGCCATCAGAATCGATCGATAGGGATAGGCCATAACGGCCGCCGCCAAAATCACCATCGTCTTGCCGCTGCCGACATCCCCGACGACCATCCTACGGGCCGCGACATCGGAGCGCAGATCCTTTCGAATCGCTTCGATCGCCGCGCGCTGCCCCGCGGTCAACGCAAAAGGAAGGTTCTCGACAAAAGGTCCGATATCGCCTACAAGCTGTTTCATGGCTTCGAAACGTTTTCGCTTGCCCCCCATCCTTCTCAAATGATCCCACGCTTCGGCATATTTGAGCGCTTCGACCGTCCGGGGGCCCAATCCTCCGAATTTTCTATACAGTGCCAGCCACCGCCCGTCGGGCCGATGGGCACGTACGATCAGATCGGCCCGTCCTTCGTCCAATCCTTCGCCGATCAGATTGGCTTTCGTCACCAGTGCCGCGACGAGCCTGCGATGCACGTCTTGGCGCAATTTGCTCCGATACCTTGGAAGAATGTCGCCGACCTGAGACAATTTCTGGGGATTGACGATCTGCAGATGGCCGTTGAAACGGTCGATTTTACCGTGTAGATAGTGGGTAAGACCCGGTTTGAAGAGCGCTTTGTGATACGCTTTGGGATGGAAGATCACCGCTTCGATACGATAAGGAGGCACGGATGTCTCCATCTGTACCAACAAACGCCCCCCTTTCTCACCCACACTGCGACAGGTCGCCGAAAACGTGGCCGTTTCACCCTCTTGAAGCGAGCTACTCAGTCGGGTGTCCAGATACTTTTCGGGAACGTTGAGAGCTAGATCGAGGATCGAGACGAAGCCCGATTTTCGAAGTTTTTCATGCCACTGCGTATCTCTCATCGCCTATGCGACCCGCGAAGAAGCGGCCTTATGCACCCTCATTCGTGGGCATCTGCGTTGGTCACGATCGCCACGGTGATTTTGAGGATTTCGGGGTGGGCTTTGATGAAAGCGTTGAGATCTTCGAGTTTCAGCGCTTCGATCTTTTCGAGCTCTTTTTTGGCGTAGCCCAGCCCCAATCCTTTGTAATACTCGTCGAAAGCCCGTCCCAAACGCTGGGAAAGGGTCTCGTTGCGCAGCGGTTCGGAACCGAGAATGAACTTTTTGGCATCTTCGAGCTCCTGTTCGCTGGCGCCCTTTTCGACGAAACGTCGCATCACCTCTTTGACGACTTTGAGCGCCTCTTGCTGACTCTGCAGTTTCGTTTGCAGATAACCGCTGAAATAGCTCGTACTCTTGCTCAGTACGATCCGGCCGTACGCACTATAAGCAAGCCCCCGTTTGACGCGCACCTCTTCCATCAGCCGACTGCCAAAACCGCTGCTGCCGAGTATGAAGGCCGCGACACGGGCTTTGTAGGCGTCGGGGTCGCCGACTTTGAGATAGAAGGGCGAGCCGAAATAGATATAGGCTTGCTCGGTCGGTTTCTCTTCCACCACCACCTTGGCACTATCGGAGGCATTGAAAAACGGCAAAGCGGGTGCTTCGCCCGCACGTAGCGTCGCGAGGGCGCGACGGGCGAAATCTTTGGCCTCTTCGAGACTCATGTCGCCGCCGATGACGACGATGGCTCGCCCCAGGCGCAGATGCTCGTCGAGAAAGGTCGCCACATCGCGAAGTTTCAGTCCTTCGACACTCTCCACCGTCCCGTCGGCCGGGTTGGCGAGCGGCGTGCCGGCGAAAAGATTTTTTTTGAGCAACAAGCTCGCTTGATAATCGTAATCGCTCTCTTTTCGCATCAACGATCCGATCGTCGTGGTCTGGACCTTTTTGAAACTCTCTTCACTCAGATTGGGCTCTTTGAGGAGCGAACCGAAAAGCACCACCCCTTCGTCGAACTCCTCTTTGAGGCTGCTGAGCTCGAAGACGAAGGTCTCCCGTCCCGCATGGGCACTCAGATGGATCGCCCGCTCTTCCAAAGCTTTGGCGAATCCCGTCGCCCCTAAGCTTTTGGTCCCCTCGTTCATCATCCTGGCGGCGAATTTCGCCAAACCCGGGTGCTCGCCGTCGGCCAGCGACCCACTGTAGCGAAAGACCACCTGCATCGATGCGATGGGCAAGAGCGACTCTTTTTCGAAAATCAAAGGGACTTCGACCCCGTTGATCGTCACACGATCCAATATGGCACTCATCAACACTCCTTGCAAGATTGCTATCAGCAGTAAAAGTTTTTTCATTTCATACGCCCTTTGAAAAAGTGAACGACGAAAAGTTTCGGACGAGACCCGTCGGTCTCACCCTTTATCCGTCGTCGCCCCTATCGCAGATCCCCCGCACCCTTCGGTCGCTGTTCGGTTGTCTCGAAGAGCTCATCGCGACACAACGCCATCAAAAAACTTCTAGAATTTCGTACGCCGTGTTGCGCTTGGCGGGAGTTTCGCCCACATCACGAATGAGGCGGATCATCTCCTCTTGGTTCATCCTATTGGCCGCACCGGCGGCTTTGACGACGTTCTCTTCCATCATCGTGCTGCCTAGGTCGTTGGCACCGTAGAGTAGCGCCATCTGACCGATATAACTTCCTTGCGTCACCCAAGAACTCTGGATATTGGGAACGTTGTCCAAGAAAAGGCGACTGACGGCCAGCAGACGCAAATAACGGTTCGGACTGGCCTTGTGGGTGACGATCCCCTCTTTTTGCAATTGGGTGTTGTAGGGCTGGAAACTCCACATGATGAAGGCCCGGAACCCTCCCGTCTCATCCTGCAGGCGACGGACGTGTTCCCAATGCTCGACGATCTCTTCGTCGGTTTCGACCGTGCCGAACATCATCGTCGCCGTCGATTTGATACCGTTTCGGTGGGCCAGGCGGTGAACCTCCAGCCAATCTTTCACGTCGATCTTCTTGGGTGCGATGATATCGCGCACTCTATCGCTGAGAATCTCCGCCCCGGCGCCCGGAATGGAGCTGAGCCCCTTGGCTTTCAGACGCCGTAGGACCTCTTCGACACCGATCCGTGAGACCTTGGCGATATAGTCGATTTCGACGGCGCTGAAGCCATGGATCGTGATCTGAGGATATTTGGTGTGGATATGTTCGACCAGTTCCTCGTACCACTCGATTTTCAATTTGGGATGCACGCCCCCTTGAAACAGTATCTGCGTCCCGCCGATGGCCAGCAACTCCTCGATCTTACGATCGATCTCGTCGAAGCTGAGGACGTAGACGTCTTCGTCGCCGCCATGGCGGTAGAAAGCGCAAAATTTGCAATCGACCCAACATCGATTGGTATAGTTGATATTGCGGTCGACGACGAAGGTCGTGATCCCATCGGGATGGAGCTGCCGCTTCTTTTCGTAAGCCATACGACCCAACTCCTTGAGGTCGCCATGCCGAATCAGCGCCACCGCTTCGGCTGCATCCATACGGCTCATGCTTGCGCCTCTTCGTCGCTCTTTGCCCGTCGTGTCTTGTCAATCGCGTCGAGGACACCGTTGACGAATTTGGGCGATTGCTCGCCGCCCATCTCTTTGGCCAACTCCACCGCTTCGTCGATCACGACGGCGCGATCCAAATCGGTATAGAGCAGTTCGTAGGTCCCGAGCCTCAAAATCGACTTGTCCACATGGTCGAGCCGATCGAAATCCCAATCCTT
>CAZORY010000115.1:0-5457 GCA_964582435.1 uncultured Campylobacterales bacterium | reverse complement strand
ATGGATTTCGCACGCCAAACCGAAATAGGCACATGCCGTCGCCAGGGCCACGCCATGCTGCCCCGCACCCGTTTCGGCGATCAGCTTCCTTTTGCCCAAGCTCTTGGCCAATAGCGCTTCGGCCATGCAGTGGTTGAGCTTGTGGGCACCGGTATGATTGAGATCCTCTCTTTTGAAGTATAGCTGCGCCCCGCCGAGCGCCTCACTGAGTCGTCGGGCGTGGTAGACCGGCGTCGGTCGCCCCTGGTAATGGGCACGAATACGGCGTAACTCGCTGATAAAGGCGTGGGATTTTCGCAGTTTCAGATAGGCTTCGGTGATCCGTTCGAACTCTTCGACCAGTTGGGGCGGCAAAAAGGCGCCCCCATAGTCACCGAAATATCCTTTCTCGTCGGGTTGAGATTTGAGGTAGTGGTGTTTTCGCATCGGGCGACTCCTTGAAGGATTTTCAAAGAGTCTATACCGAAACGGTTTAAAAACGTGTTAGATGAGACCGAGCTCGGCGAAAATCGGCTCGAGCTCGGCGAACTTTTCGACGAGAGATTCCACAAGCGTCCCGAACGCTCTATCCTCTTCGTACCACTCTTCGATATGGGCCAGAGCGTTGGATTTTTGCTCGTCCGTCAGCTTGTCGTTATTTTTGATCGCCTCTTTGAGAGCTTGAAGTTTTTCGTGATGTTTGTGGTGGGGCATCGCCTTGATCCTTCCAGTGAATTTTCTGACGCTATCTTACTGCATTTTCGATAAAAATAAACCGAATTTCGCTATCATTTTCGGCAAACGAAATATCACGAGGATTGGTCGATGGAACTTCTTCATAAAACTTTCTACGGCAATACGATTTTGGAATGGGGCCTGGCCGCAGCCGGAATCCTTTTGTCCTTCATCGTGGCCAAGACACTCTACTGGTTGATCGGACACTTCGTCAAAACGATCGCCAAGCGAACCGAAAACCGCTTCGACGACATTTTGGTGGACATGCTCGAAGAGCCTGCGGTCTTCGCGATGATCATCACCGGTATATGGTATTCCCTTCAAATGCTCCAATTGTCTCCCACGATACAGATCGTGCTGTCCAAAAGTTACTACGTCCTGATCATCTTCACCGTCACCTGGTTCGTCACCCGCCTTTTCGACGCGGTGGTGGAAACTTATCTGGTACCGTACGTTCGAGAGACGGAAGGGAAACTGGACGATCAGCTGTTACCCATCGTACGCAAAGGCTTCAAACTCTCCGTATGGGCCATCGCCATCATCGTAGCCCTCGACAATGCCGGTTACGACGTCAAAGCGGTCCTCGCCTCTTTGGGAATCGGCGGTTTGGCGTTGGCACTGGCGGCCAAAGACACGGTGGCCAACCTCTTCGGCAGTTTCACCATTTTCGTGGACAAACCCTTCGTCGTGGGCGACCGTATCAAAGTCAAGGGATACGACGGCTTCGTACGGGAAGTGGGTATCCGAAGTACCCGTCTGCAGACTCTCGACGGACGGATGGTGACGATTCCCAATCAGTTCGTCGCCAACGAAAGTATCGTCAACGTCACCAGCGAGCCGAGTCGCAAGATCACGATGGATTTGGGTCTTACCTACGATACGACACCCGAAAGAATGGAAAAGGCGATGACCATTTTGCAGGAGATCGCGGTACGACACCCCGACATCGAAGAGAACGTCGTCACCGCTTTCACCGAATTTCTCGACTCGGCCCTGAATATTCGTTTCATCTACTACATCAAAAAAGGCGCTCCCGTTTTCGACACCCAAAACGCGGTGAACATGGCGATTCTCAAACGTTTCAACGAAGAAGGCCTGGAGTTCGCTTTCCCAACCCAGACGATCTATACGAAAAAGGGGTAGTCGCCGCTTCTCAGCCTCTTCTCAAAAGATTTGCACTATCGTTCTTTTCAAAAAGGAGTGACGATGGCGCTTTCGCGAGGCTATGAAGAGGCATTACGTCGGATCGAGATCACCCGACGGGAGCGGATCCCTTACGTCGATCTACGAGGACTTGGACTCACCGAGATTCCCGATCAAGTCTCCGACCTCATGCATTTACGAGCTATCGCACTCTCCGACAACGAGCTGACGGACCTTTCACCTCTGGCCCCCCTTCGAGAGCTTCGTAAAGTCGCCCTTTCTCGTAATCGCTTGGTGGATATTTCGCCTCTAAAAGCGCTCGAATCGGTCAAGTTTCTGTTTCTCCGACACAACCGAATCGTCGATATCGCACCGTTGACGACCCTTAAATCCCTCAAAAAATTGGTCGCCCATCACAATCGTATCGCGGACGCCACCCCTCTGACGGGCATGGCACATCTTACGTATCTCGATGTGGCCGACAACGCTATCGCCGATTTCACTTTCCTGCGCACATTGGAAAATCTCAAATGGCTCGACATCGCTGGCAATCCCATCGACGACGAAACGATGGAACGCATCGCCAGAGAACTTCCGAACCTGGTAGTTTTCAACCCCGATCGCAAAGTCTTCGGCTAAAACACTGGATTCACGCCTCACACAACTCTTCCTTAATACGGGGAATGAGAAGGTTTTTCATTTGATGCAACTCCCGTTCGTAAGCGACGAAAGGTTTACCCTCAGGATCGACGAAACCGATATGCAGCTCCTTTTTCACCCCCGGCAGGGTAGGACATGCCTCTTTGACGTTGTCGCAAACCGTCACGACCAGATCGTAAGCGAAATCAGGGAGATCGTCGAGCCCCTTGGAACGCAACAATCCCGTCTCTATACCGTCTTCCACCAATGCCCGGAGTGCTTCACGGTCGATGGTGCCTTTGGGCGCGAGTCCCGCACTTTCGGCATGGATGCCGCAACTTTTCCCCAAATAGTGGTTGATAAGGGCTTCAGCCATGATGGAGCGGGCGGCGTTGCCATGATCGATGATCAAAACACGTTTCATCGAGCCTCCTTTCTTGAAATCTTGGATGATGATATGATAACACTACTTTTTCGCCAAAAGGGGGCACAAAGATGGGATCGCAAGCCACGCCGGACATTCCGTTGGACAAAGCGCTCAAACAGCAACAAAACGAAATCGACGATCACACCATCTATCGACGAATGGCCAGGTTGGTCTCCGAGGACGAAAACCGAAAAATCCTGCATGAAATCGCTCAAGAAGAGCTCTCTCACTATCGCTTCTGGGAAGAGATCACCGGCCGACATCTCTCGCCACGCCGCTGGGTCATCCATCTCTATCTGCTGCTCGCCCGGTTGCTTGGCGTCTCCTTCGCCCTCAAACTGCTCGAAAAACGTGAAGAGGGGGCCGAAAACTTCTATTTGCATCTATCGAAAACGCATCCACAAGCGAAAGCGATCTACGAGCAGGAACGAAGCCACGAAAAAAGACTGCTCGGTATGCTCAAAGATGAAAAACTCCTCTACGCGGGAGCTATCGTACTGGGGATGAACGACGCTTTGGTGGAGCTGACCGGTACCCTGACCGGGATCGCTTTCGCGTTCGACACGCCCCGAGTGGTCGGCGTGACGGGCGTCATCATGGGAATCGCCGCTTCGCTCTCGATGGCCGGGTCGGCTTATCTGGAAGCGAGAGAGAATCCGGCAGAGGGGATACGGCCTATCACCTACGCCCTTTATACCGGTATCTCCTATATCTTGACGACGATCTTGCTGGTCGCTCCTTTTTTCCTTTTGACGACATCTTTGACGGCGGTGGCGTCGATGTTCACGATGGCCATGTGGTGTATCGTCACCTACAATTTCTATATCGCCGTAGCTAGAGACGAATCTTTCGGAAAAAGAGTAGGCGAAATGGTACTGATCACTTTCGGTGTGGCCGGCATCTCGTTTCTCATCGGATATCTCGCCCGTTCCTGGTTGGGTGTCGATATCTAAACGACGATGAAATCGATACCCAGTCTCTCCAACCGCTCCAACTCCTGGGGCGAAGAGACACCCACGACTAGCAACTTGGTCCCCAAGCTACCCAACAGCATCGCGAGAGATTCACGGAAGTTTTCTCCCATGTCGATCAGTTGCGCTACATGCATCTTCACATAGATCGGCGTAACGATCCGCATCATTTCCACCATCCTTTCGTCACCGTCGAATCGTGCGATCCCCACGGGAATATCTCTCTCGCGAAGTTCGTGCACGATCGTTTCGACGACGTTCGGACCTCGACGTATCAGCTCGTTTTGCCCCAGTTCGACCATGAAGTCTTTTCCGACTTTTTTGAGCCGGTCCACATATGCGATCATCCGTTCGAAATCGTGTGTGGTATCCAGATAGGCCAAGGGAAGCTCCATACAAATACGCCGGCATTCGGGTTTGTCATGCTCGAGTAGATATTCGAACGCGTAGACGGCGTAATCCCCGAAAAGACCCAATTGCCAAAGCATCGGTGCATAGATGCGATAAGGAATCGTCCGATCCGAGGACTCTTGGATATCGAAAAGCAGCTTGGCGGTCACTTCTCCCATCTTTTCGATATAGATATCCGTAAGTACCGGTACGAGTCGCTCATTCTCCATCGCTTGCACGATCATGGCCCGCCACTCCGTCTTTTTCGTAGGCAATCGGTTTTCGAAGAGGATGCGATGGACGGTATCCTTGTTTTGCCCCATCGCCGCGTTGAGAGCGAGATCGAGTGTGGCCATCGTCTTTTCCAACGTACTCTCTTCGCCATAAAAGACGATACCCATCGCCGTATAGAGAATTTCACTGACGGGTGGCACTTCGTCGATGACCGTTCTTGCCTCGTTCAATGCGTCTTCGGCCAACGTTTGCGCCTCGTCGCCTCCCCTGCCCGGTAGAACGATCGCCAACTCCATCCCCGATATGCGACAAACGAAAGCCTCCTCTTCCTGTCCGAAAATACGAGCGACACGTTCGGTGACGCGACGGAAGAGTTCGTTGACCCGATCGTATCCGATGATCTGATTGGCTTCGTCGCTTCGGCACAGCCGTATGCCGACGATACTGCCCGACGCCCGTTGATCCTGGGAATGAAGGCATTCGTTGAAATGGACACTGAAATAGCGGCGGTTGAAGACACCCGTCAATGCGTCGATGTACTCCAACTGTCTATTTTTGGAGATCTGCTCCGTCAACTTTTCGTGCATGATCGCCATCCTGTCCACAAGACGATTCATCGCTTCCGTCATCCGGCGCAGCTCGACGGTATCGGGCAGCTGTTCGTTACGAATGAAACGGTTTTCCAAGACCTCTCGAGCTTGCTTTTCCATCGATTCGATCGGTCGTAGTACGCTTCTTAGAATCAGTACGATGATCAGCATACCTATCGCCGTCGCCACGAGAAAGACGATCACCACTTTTTTGAATAACGTATAAAGATAATCCATCGACACGCTGGTATCCGATGTGACGCCCAATATACCGAGGGGATGCCAACCGTCGGATACCTGAGCGTAAGCGGTCGCCGGAGAGAGATGGACCATTTCGGCGAACCATATC
>CAZORY010000114.1:4631-5462 GCA_964582435.1 uncultured Campylobacterales bacterium | reverse complement strand
GGCATGGCTGCGAGTGGAGTCACCAACGTCCACCGTATCTATCACCTCGACCGCGGTTATGAAAAGTTGCATGAAAAGTTGCGGAAATTAGGTGCCAACATCGAGAGATTGTCGGAGTAAGGAAGGGGTTGTACTCTCTCCCCTACTCTTCGAAGATAATGATTTCGTAATCGTTTTTGGCGATCAATGCCCGATGACTGGGAATGGTGGCTGGACTTTTGGCTTTGGCCAGCTCGTCGCGTAGCTGCTCGATCTCCTGTTCCATCGCATCGATCTTCTCTTTCAGTTGCAAAATGATATCGACCCCAGCGAGATTGACGCCCAAATCACGGGTAAGACGTAGAATCATTTTGATACGATCGATATCCCGTTGCGAATAGAGGCGCATTCTTCCTTGTGTGCGCGAAGGTTCGATAAGCCCTTCCCGCTCGTATTGCCTGAGTGTCTGGGGATGGATATTGAGAACTTTCGCAACGACGCTGATGAGGTAGACCGGTTCGTCATAACTATGCATCATTCACCTCCCGGCAATTTTTCTTCCATCATTTTAACAAGTTCGGGATCCAACGCTTCCACTTCGGGCAATACGACATTGGCTATGAGATAGAGATCGCCCCGAGTTTTGGTTTTGCGATTCATCGCTCCTAATCCTTTGACCCGAAATTTTTGACCGTTTTTGGTGTTTTTCGGGACTTTGAGCGTGATCTCTTTCTCCAGGGTAGGAACCTTCACTTTTCCACCGAAAAGCGCCGTTTTGAGAGGAATGTCGATCGTTTTGTATAGATCGTCCCCTTTGCGCTCGTATTCGGGGCTTGGCGCCACTTCGATTTT
>CAZORY010000114.1:0-4621 GCA_964582435.1 uncultured Campylobacterales bacterium | reverse complement strand
CCGTTGTATTGTTTCCCTTTGCCTCGAATGCGCAGCGTCTCTCCCGTTTTGATGCCGGCGGGAATCCGTACGTCGAACGATTCGTTGCCTACGGTGATGTGATGGGTACCTCCAAGTACGGCGGTATTGAAAGGGATCGTGATTTTGGCATGGATGTCCAAATCGGGCATGCCGCCTCCCATGCCACCCATATCGAATCCAAACCCTCCTCCGGAGAATCCACCGCCGAATCCCCCACGGGCCGAACCGCCGAATCCACCGAATCCCCCACCGAAGATATTGCGCAGGATTTCGTCCAGATCGACGTTGCCTGCCTGCCCTTGGGCGAAATCGTGGAAACTTTGGCCTCCGAACATTTGATCGCCGAATTGATCGTACTGTTTCTTTTTCTCAGGATCGCTAAGGACTTCGTATGCGGCGTTGATCTCTTTGAACTTCTCTTCGCACTCTGGCTCTTTACAGATATCGGGATGATATTTTCTAGCGAGCCGTCGATAGGCTTTTTTGATTTCGTCCGGTGTCGCATTTTCACTGACACCCAATGTTTCATAAAGGCTTTTACTCATAGCCCTACTCCTTCTCACTCAAACGTTACAATTGTTTTTGGGAGATTATATCACAAAACTTTAGTCGAAGTCAATCAAGTTTATGGCTGTCAGTGTTCAAAGAGTAGTTTTTTCAGACACTCTTTGGATAGGCAGACGGCAGGTACTTTATCGGCATATTTCTCGTACGCCGTACCGAACTTCTTGCGACACTCCCACTCTTCGAGGGTCATTACCATGATGACGATAAGAAGCATTTCGATCGGTGCGACCATCGTGATGAAGGCGGGAGATCCAAGACAAAAGGCGAAAGCGAGAGGTAGGAGTGTCAGACCGAAGAGCATCGGATGGCGCATATGGGCGTAGATCCCCTCGGTCACGAGGCGATCGGTCTCCAGTCGTGGCACGTCGGGCGAGGATCGACCCCCTCGAGACAAGGCTCGCCCGCCGGCGGCCGCCGCCCGAAAGGCAAGCCACATCAAGGCGAGTCCGATCGGTAGCGTCGATAGATGCCAGAGTGGATTTTCCCATAGGGCGTCGAAGAAACGCCGATCGATGCGATGGGCCAGCCAGGCGCCGCCAACAAGCAGCAGCACCCACAACAGTAGGCGAACGACGACGGAAGGGGTGGTGCGAAATGTCATGTCACATTTTCGTCCGTCACGTCGTTTTGTCTGGATGCGACGAATCGGTCGCGATCTGTTCATACATGGCCAATCGCTCCATTTTTTCATTATGTTGGATATTGAGCCAGACAAATCGCCATGTCACGAAAATCAAAACGGGCCAACTGGCGTACCAAATGATTGCTTCCATAACTAGATACCTCCTTGTCGATCAATAGTGATGTGGATCGTTTTCGATCTCTTCGATACTGAGTTTTTTACTGTCCATCGCCCGCCAAACGAACCAAATATAGCCAAGAACGAAGGGCACCATCAACGAGACGTAGCTCATCGTCATCAACGTGTAGCGACTACCGGAGGCGTTTTCGATCGTCAACGAGCTCTGTAGATCACTGAGTGACGGATAGAAGACCGTATGGTGCCATCCCAAAAGCAACAATAGAGAAAAAACCGTCAATACCGTTCCTATCCCGGCCGGCCAAATACCTCGGGTGCTTTTGGCGACGAGGGTCGTGCCGATGCCACTCAACAGCAAAGCGACACCCGCTAAAAAAAGACCCAACAACCAGGGCATCGCCAAAAAATTGTGTAAAAAGCGATAGGGTTCGGCGAAGACTCGATGGGTGGTCGGGTCGTATCCGTATCCAGTCATCGTCAATATATTGTACGTCACGTAAAGAAATAGAACGATAAATGCGATACTGCAGCGTTTGAGCCAGGTAAGCGCTCGACGATGTATCGCCTGGTTGGCCACGTTGTTGATGAAATAGAGCAACCCCAAAATCCTAGCTAGGAAAAAAAGCATCAAGCCAAAGGCGACGTTGAAGGGATCGAGTATGGCTTCCAGACCGTACGTAGACCGGGTCCAATGGGACAAATGCATCTCGTCGACGACGAAATGGCCGCCGGTAAAGAGGGTTCCTAGTGCTGTACCGATCAAAAAGATGCCCAGTGTGCCGTTGATGAAGAGAAAGAATTCGTAAGTTCGTTCACCGAAGAGATTGTCCGGCTTTTTACGATACTCGTAGGCGACCGCTTGAACGATGAAACAAAAGAGGATGCCCATCCATACGAAATAAGCGCCCCCGAAAGTGACGGCGTAAAAGAGTGGAAACGCCGCGAACAGTGCGCCCCCGAACATGACGAGGGATGTAAAAGTGAGTTCCCATTTGCGTCCTAAAGAGTTGACCAACAAGTCACGCTCCGCCTCCGTTTTGCCGAGTGGGTGGATGAAGGTCTGGCCGCCCTGTACGAACGTCATGAACGCAAAGAGCGCCCCAAGAAGCGCGAAGATCGCCCACCAATAAGATTGTAATGCATAATAGCTAAATCCTGACATTTCAGTGCTCCTCCGGTCCGATATTGATCTGTTTGGTCATGATTTTCACCTCCGCGACGAGCAGAGCCGTAAAGAGAATCGCGAACATCCAAAACGTGATCATGACGTTGGTCGGCGCGAGATTGGAAGTCGCCATCCCGACGGGCAACATATCCTGGATCGCCCACGGTTGGCGCCCTACTTCGGCCGTGATCCAGCCCGCTTCTTGAGCGATGTAACCGAGTGGTAGACTCCAAAGAGCCGCTTTGAGGAAGAGTGGATGCTTTTCGAGCGTATCGGTCATCGCGAAATAGAGAATGAAGAAAAAGAGTGCGATGAACCATGTGCCAAGACCTACCATCGTATGGAAGGCGTAGAAAGTCGTCGGTACAGGGGGGATCGCCTCTTCGGGGCTGTCGAGATAGCCGTATCCCAGATATTTTGCGTCTTTTTCGAAGCGGGCTTTGGCCGCAGTGGCCGCTCGATCGTCTCCTGATTTTTTGGCCATTTTGTAATCGGCCAACGCTTCGACGGCGTGTCGCCCATGTGTCATCTTCTCCTCGACACCCATGATATGCAAGGTGTCGTTACCATATAGCAGATCTTCGATGCCCGGGACGAATGCGTCCACCTTATGGTATCCCAAAAAGGAGAGGGCGTAGGGAACTTCAAGTTTGAAATGGAACGTGGGTTGCCTATCGCCCGGTTTTTTATCGTGGTTGAGAAGTCCTATGGCAACGATGCCGGCTCTTTTTTCACCCTGGTAGATTCCCTCCATCGCCGCCAATTTCATCGGTTGTTTGAGAGCTATTTCATGGGCGGACTGATCGCCGCTGGCGAGCATGTAGAGGGAGGTGAGGAGTCCGAAACTGGCCGCGACGACGATGCTTCGTTTGGCGAATTGAATCTCCCGTCGTTTGATCAGATACCACGCGCTGATGGCGATGACGAAAAGAGCCGCCAACACGTAGCCACTGCTGATCGTATGCAAAAATTTGCTGTATGCCGTCGGATTGAAAAGGACGGCCCAAAAATCCACCATTTCGTTGCGAGCGGTGTCGGGATTGAATCTCATGCCGACGGGGTGTTGCATCCATCCGTTGGCCACTAGAATCCAAAGTGCCGAGAGATTGGATCCGATGGCTACGAGCCACGTCGAGAGTAGATGGAACCGCGGGGAGACCCGATCCCATCCGAAGAACATGACGGCGAAAAACGTGGACTCCATAAAAAAAGCCATGATTCCTTCGATCGCCAAGGGGGCACCGAAGATATCCCCGACCATCCAGGAGTAATTTGACCAGTTGGTACCGAACTCGAACTCCATGATGATTCCCGTCGCCAGGCCGATGGCGAAATTGATCGCCAACAGCCCCATCCAAAAGCGTGTCGTTTTTTTCCACCATACGTTTCCCGTTTTGACGTATATCGTCTCCATCATCGCGACGATGAATGTCAATCCCAGTGTCAACGGGACGAAGATCCAGTGGTAGAGCGCCGTCAGCGCGAACTGTGCTCTGGACCAATCGACCAGTGCAGGCATATGTTCCATGATGATTATTCCTCCTTTGGTTGAGTCGATCGTGTGAGTTGATCGATGACATAGGTGCTTCTCGCTTCGTCGTTGTGTAGTTTCACTTTCATTACATCCGGGAAAAACAGTAGTTTGACGATCGCGAAAAGTATGAAAAATTTGATGGCCACCAACAGCCACAGTTTTTTGCCAAGACGCATCGAGCGAAAACCGTCGAGATAGAATATGACGATTTTTTTCATGATAGATGGCATTTCATCGTCTCCTTGTATGAAATAATCGTCAATAATGCCTTAAAAGATAAATGCTTTGTCAACGAATGTTAAAGATTCAGTTGAACATAAGTTCCGTGATGCTCAAACGTACGTCCTCCATTCATTGTATAATAAAAGTTTTGTGGAGTAATTTTGTGAAATGGAGTCGTATGCTCAATCGTATCGTAGTGATCTCTCTACTATTCGTATGGGGAATATCGGGCTGTCAGAAAAAGCGTCTCCATGAGGACGGCGCGCGCCTGATGAAGCGTAAATGTGTGGCATGTCACGATCTTCAGATGCCGCCGCACACCTCTGCAGACGAAAAGGCGCCCCCGATGATG
>CAZORY010000113.1:0-5592 GCA_964582435.1 uncultured Campylobacterales bacterium | reverse complement strand
ACCTTTCCAATGTTACAAACGTACCTGGCATGTACTTCAAACTCTGTATGGGACTGGGTATGACCAACGCGAATTCTCGCTATGCAGTCCAGGTCGATGGTGTCAACTATACGAAAGTCGACGGTTGGAAACATACCGATTTGGGTGGATTCATTTTCGTCCCTTACGACGATGGCCAATATTCTGTGCACACGACGTGGTTCAGAGCTTTCAATTTGCCAGGAATGTATGGCAGCGAGTACTTTTATAACGGTTTGACAGGTCAACCGATTGGACCAAATCCTAATAATATGACTTTTGCGCAAGGCGGCAATATGGATGGTGCGGCCATCAGCCTCCTGGCCATGGGCATCGGTGACGGTATCAGCGACTTTTTGGACGATACGAACGCTTTCGTAAGTTTCGCTTGGAGCAAAACGCGTCCTTCCGGTAGCCATAGTGCCATAATGACAGATGTCACTGGAACGTATCCACAGATGACTGCAACAGTCGACAATGTTATGCTGGGAAGTAACGACAAGGAAACCGGTAATTCTGTTTATGCCGGTGTCAATTTCCCGATCATGCTGATCGATGGAGGACGCGTCGGCCTGGAATACAACCACGGCAGCAAGTATTGGAGAAGCTTCACCTATGCCGAAGATACGTTGGCCGGTAGCAAATTGGCAACCCGCGGCGATGCTTACGAAGTGTGGTATAACCAAGAGTTGATCGGTCGTACGCTTACGGCGCAACTACGCTATACCTATATGGATTACGATTATACCGGCAGCCAAGGTTTCTTTGGGGAAGCCGGAACGCCGATCAAAGAGGAAGATGCGGCGGCAATGAGAATGCTCTCGGTCGACAAAGCACAAGATCTTCGCTTCTATATCCGCTATCGCTACTAATATCTGAAAGCTTCGGCTTTCACTCTTTTTCGAGCGGGCTCTTCGGGGCCCGCTTTTTTTATGCCGAAATTTTGAAAAAAAGTCAGGAGATCTGTTTGAGAAGGTTGTCGACGATATTTTTGTAGTAGCCCTTTTGGCGTTTGTCGCCGATAGCGACCGGCGGGGTGCCGGCGTCGGCGTACTCTCTGATCTGCATATCGAGAGGGATTTTGCCAAGAAACGGGATGTCATACTTTTTGGCGGTCGTTTCGCCACCCCCTTTACCGAAAATATCGTAGCGTTTGCCGGTGTCCGGCGCGATGAAAAAGCTCATATTCTCGACCAGCCCGCCGATTCGCACACCGATATCCTTGAACATCATGATCGCCCGACTCACGTCGTCGAGCGCGACGGGTTGGGGCGTCGTGACGATGACGCCGGCGGTGATGGGAAGCTCTTGGGCCATCGTCAGTTGAATGTCGCCGGTACCAGGCGGCATATCGATGACCAAAAAATCCAGATCCCCCCATTCCACATCCTCCAAAAACTGGATCAGGGCGCTGACGGCTACCGAACTGCGCCACACCAAAGGCGTGTCGGCGGTGGGTGTGGTAAGCCCTACGCTCATGATCTTGATGCCGAAGTTTTCACTGGGGACGATTTTGTCCTTTTCGTTCCATCGGAGTTTTTCGTCGGCGACTTGCAACATTCTGGGGACGTTGGGACCATAGACGTCGGCGTCGAGCAAGCCGACCGAAAAGCCCTTTTGGGCCAAGGCGACGGCTAGATTGACGCTGACGGTGCTTTTGCCCACGCCACCTTTGCCGCTGGTGACGGCGATGACGCGTTTGGCGTAGGGGGCGCGGTTGTTGGGATGGGCGGTATGGCCGTAGTGGATATCTTTTTTGGCCATCTGTTTGCGCCGGATGGCTACCTCGCCGCCGAAGAGATCGTGCAAGCGTTCTTGGAGTATCTGGTAGGCTTCATCGTTTTGCATGGAGAGGGTGATCGTGGGTTTGCCCTCGATCTCTTCGACGCTTTCGACGATTTTCAAATCGACGATGGAGCGGTCGAGGCCTGGGTATTGGACCTTTTCGAGACGTTCGAGAATCTCTTCTTTACGCATAGGGGTCGCTCCGCATCTCCCGCTGGAGCAGCATCGCCGTGGCGCGGGCTTTTTGGATCATGTCGCCGAGGATCTGACTGGCGGCGGGATAGGCGTGTACCAGCTCTTGGTAAGCTTGGGCACGCTCTTGCAGGATCGTCATGAACGCTTGCATCATCGCGGCTTTCCGTCCCGATTCGTGGGCTTCGTGCATCAGATCCTTGAGCAAAGAGATTCGATCTTTGAGTCCGTAGCCTTCGAAACCGAGCGTTTCGGCGACACGGACGATGTCGGCGTTGGTGATATAGACACCGCTGTAAAACAGCGCCATCAGCTGTCGCTCCACCCCTTCGTAGGCGGGTGGAAGTACGTGATCGTTATGCCTTTTTTTCACGCGTCCTCCTTTCGTTTGGCTAGATTGACCTCCGCCGCTTTGGCGACATTGGGGTCGGAATCTTCGGTCAATTTGACGAGAATCTCTTGGGGAGTGCCCGGATTTTCGGCGACGCGCATACGCACCATCTTGTCGCTGTCGTCGGCGAGAATCTTGAGAAGTTTGGCCGGAGTGTTGGGATTGCCGGAGAGACCGTCTCTGACAATCTTTTCGTCGCTAAAAAGGGTGTGAAGGACATGGGGAGGAGTATGGGGGTTGGTGGCGACGAGGGCGCGCACGAGGTTGACCTCGTCTTTGGCCAACTTTTCCAAAATCTCCGAAGGGGTATGGGGGTTTTTGGCCACGGCCCAGCGACTTCCCATATCGTCCACATCGCTGAGTGCCACCAGTAGTTCGGTCATCAAGGGGTGTGCCGATTTCTCCGGCTCGTAGACCGACGTTCGCAAACTCAGGTTCATCGCGACCTGCCCGACGATTTGCATATCGTCATGGAACGCTTCGAAAATCGCTTTGACCTCTTCGAGAGGAAGATTTCTATCTTCCAGCAGCTCGAGGGCTCGATCTTTCTCCATGTTGTTTCCTTCTTTAATATTCTATGGTAGCGATAGTATCAAAAAGTCGGCCATGTTTCCATTGAAATCTTCTTTAAAAGGAAGAAAATATGTCGATCAAAGTAAAAATGATAAATTTTTATTATCTCTTCAAAATTGTTGGTGAGGCTGATCACGAAAATTGGATGAAACGGCATCGCTGTGTACGTTTGAATGGACGAATGTAAATAATAAACTATTTCCAACCTTTTTCAGGTGCGATTAAGAGCGGCGGCTTTACAATGTTGGAGTATCGGAAACCCCGAAAAACAGGCATATTAGAGGCCTGAATTCTACATATAAGGAGTGGTAATGAAGCAGTGGCTCAAGGCGCTCTGCGTGGCGGCTCTCTTTTCCGCGACCGCTTTGATGGCGGAAAAGATCACGATTTCGCCCGAAGAAGCGATCAAGCTCATCGGTAAGCCCGGTTACGTTTTCGTAAGCGGCGACAGTGAAACGGCTTACGAAGGGGGACATATCAAAGGGTCTCGTAATATGTACGCCCACCATCTGCATCATGCGGATATCATGGGCAACCTACATTGCGAACCGCTGTATCAGTGCCCCGAGCATGCCGAGCATCTCATCAGCAGCAAAGGGATCAAGAACAGCGACGTCATCATCGCTTACGACAACTGGAGAGGCCCCAACGCGACGGGTGTGTATAGCTTCTTCAAGTCGATGGGTCATGAAAAGGTCTATGTGCTCGACGGCGGTCAGGATGGTATCAAGGCCCTCGATCCCAATCAGAAGATTTACGACGACTTGAAAAAGAAAGCACGCAAATACAAAAAAATGGCACGAAAAGCCAAGAAAGCGGGCGACAAGGCGAAGGCCAAGGAGTACAAAGCCAAAGCCAAAGAGATCAAGCATCAGATGAAGCAGGTCGAAAAGAAACTGCTGGTTCAACGGGGCAAAGAGCCCAAATGGCACCATACCCACTATAAAATCGAACATCCCAAGCCTGAAATGTTGGCGACGACCGAAGAGGTCTACCATGCGGTCCAGGATATCATCAAAAAAGGCGACAAGAGCAAATACGTCATCGTCGACGCCCGTAGCATGATCGAAATCATCGGCGAGCGAAAAATGGACAACGTCGCCCGCGGCGGTCATATTCCCGGATCGAAATTCATCGAGTGGAAACAGATCACCGATTTCAAACGCAAAAAGTCCTTCAAGACGCCGGCCGAGTTGAAAAAGGTTTTCGCGCACTACGGCATCACACCGGACAAAACGGTCTACGCGTACTGTCAGGTAGGTGCCGGACGCGGTTCGGAAATCATTACGGCACTCGAACTGCTGGGATATAAAAATGTCAAGGTCTATTCCGGTGCATGGGATACCTGGGGCAACAATATGAATCTACCGATTCGACGCTAAGGGAGTGGTAAGATGGTAAACAACAAACGACGCGATTTTCTGAAATTTTCAGGCGTAACGGCGGCATTGGTCGCATCCCAAGGAAGTCTGTTCGCCAAGACCGGTGTCATTTCGGTCGAAAACGGCAAACACGACTATCCCAATACGACCTATACCGAACAGATGTATCGAAACGAATTCAGTTTCACACGAGGCAAAAAAGAGGATACGGGATTCGCGTATCACTGTGTCAACTGTCAAGGAAACTGTGCATGGGAAGTCTGGTCGCACAACGGTGTGGTCACACGTGAAAACCAGTCGGCCCGCTATCCGTCGATCAACGCGAAGATCCCCGACTTCAACCCCCGCGGTTGTAACAAAGGGGTCCAGCACAGCCAAGTCATGTATGAAAAAGACCGTATCCTCTATCCGATGAAGCGTGTCGGCAAACGCGGCGAAGGCAAATGGAAGCGCATCAGCTGGGACGAAGCGGCGACCGAGGTCGCTCAAAAAGTATGGGATGTGATGACCGATCCCAACAAAGGCCCCGATAAATTGATGATCCATGCCGGTACCGGGCTGTTGACGGAAGGCCGACGGGGCGGTGCGCTGCGCTTCTCGACGCAGATGGGTGCCTATCGTATCTATCCTGCCTCTTACCTGGGCGACATGTTCACCGGTTCGGCCGTCGCTTACGGCGAAGGCAACGTGGGCGGTACCTACGACTTCATGTATGTCAGCGACGTATCGATCTTCTGGGGCGGTAACCCGTCCGTTTCACGGATCCCCGACGCCCACTTCGTATGGGAAGGTAAATACAACGGCGGTAAGGTGATCATCATCACGCCAGAATTCAACGGTTCGGCCAAATCGGCGGATTTGTGGATCCCCATCAAACCCGGTACCGACAACTTCCTGGCGATGAGCGTGATCAACGTCATCCTCAAAGAGAAGCTCTACAAGCCTGGATTCATGAAAATCTTCACGGACCTGCCTTTCTTGGTACGCCTCGACAACAAAAAACTTTTGCGACGCAGCGATATGGAAGAGGCCAAGAACGAGGAAGAGCACGAGAAGTTCGAGGAAGAGTTCTACGCGATCAACGCCAAAACCGGCAAGCCCGTCTTGATGCCCGGCACCGAAGGGAGCGAACACAAAACGTTGCGTCTCGAAGAGTTCGGCATCGATCCGGAGCTCGAAGGGACGTGGACCGTCACACTCAAAGACGGCAAGAAGGTCAAGGTCACGACCGTCTTCGAACGCCTCAAAGCG
>CAZORY010000112.1:0-5651 GCA_964582435.1 uncultured Campylobacterales bacterium | reverse complement strand
AGGCGCGATGCGCCTGCTTGCTGGACGCTATCCCGCCACACCGTTTCAAAAGGGAAAAAGCGAACTCCTCGAAACGGGCAAAGAACTACTTTTGATCGGTTACGGTAACGGAGTGGGGCGTGCCGTCGCCGTTTATGACCTGTTGCGAGATAGAGGTATGGAGGCGGCGGTATTGGATTTGCGATTTGTCAAACCAATCGATGCGGAGATGTTGGATGCGTTGGCACGAAATTATCCCTACTGGTTCGTATTCAGTGACGGTGCGAAAATGGGAGGCGTGGCATCGGCTATTATGGAGGCGTTGAGTCCGCAAGCGTGTGAAAAAGTCACCATTCACTCTTTCGAGTACGAAGATCGGTTTATTCCCCACGGAAAAACCGAAAAGGTAGAATCGTGGATGGGCCTTTTACCTGAACAGATCGTTGAGACGATCCTCTCGTCCATCAAGAGAGAGTGACGACTTTAGATTTTTGGAAAGTGGAGGAATGCGATTGCACGCCCCAAAGAGGGGGGCGTCGGATGGAAGATTAAAGCTCTTCAGCGTGTTTCGCGAGATATTCTGCGACACCGTGAGGATCGGCTTTCATCCCCTCTTCCCCTTTGTGCCAGCCGGCGGGGCAGACTTCTCCATGTTCGTTCGTAAAATGCATCGCATCGATCATGCGAATCATTTCGTCGATATTACGTCCTAAGGGAAGGTCGTTGATGACGGCGTGGCGAACCGTTCCGTCGGTGTCGATCAGGAAAGAGCCGCGTAGCGCGACGCCCGCATCTTCGAGAAGTACGTCGTAATCCCGAGCGATCTGCTTGGTCAAGTCGGCGACGAGAGGATAGCGGACTTGTCCGATACCACCCTGATCGACCGGAGTATTTTTCCATGCAAGATGCGTGAAATGGCTGTCGACGGAGCATCCGATGACATTGACGCCACGGCTTGTGAACTCGTCGAGACGATGGTCGAAGGCGATGATTTCGGAGGGGCAGACGAACGTGAAGTCCAAAGGATAGAAGAACAGAACCGTTCCTTTTTCTCCGAAGTTTTCGTAGAGATTGAAATTGTCGACGATCTCGTTGTTGCCCAGAACCGTATTGGCGGTAAAATCGGGTGCTTTTTTCGTAACCAGCATTGAGTCTCCTTGTTGAAGTATTGTGACGAAAAAATTATAACACACCAAAGAGGCAATACTACATTATAGAAAAGCATTAATCTTTTACGGACATTTCGTTATAATCGCTGCGATTTCATAACCAACGAATATCTCAATCTTTAGAAGGATAACCGTGCCGAAAAATTATCTTTTCACCTCCGAATCGGTCACCGAAGGCCATCCGGACAAAATGGCGGACCAGATTAGCGACGCGATCTTGGACTATATCATCGAACGAGACAAGAATGCACGGGTCGCATGCGAAACACTTCTCTCCAACGGTTTTTGCGTGATCGCCGGCGAACTCAAAACGACCACTTATGCCCCGATGCAAGATATTGCCCGAGAAGTGGTGCGAGAAATCGGATATACCGATGCCCTGTATGGATTCGATTATCGATCGGCAGGTGTGCTCAACGGTGTCGGCGAGCAATCCCCCGATATCAATCAAGGGGTCGATCAAGCCGGTGGTGCCATCGGGGCCGGCGATCAAGGTTTGATGTTCGGCTATGCATGCCGCGAGACGCCGACATTGATGCCTCTTCCTATTTACTTGGCTCATCGTTTGACGGAGGGATTGGCCAAAGCCCGAAAAGACGGCACCCTACCATTTCTCAGACCTGACGGAAAAGCGCAAGTGACGGTGGAGTATCGCGACGGCATGCCTCATAAAGTCAAAACGATCGTTGTTTCGACGCAACACGATCCTGACGTCTCTCACGAGCGCCTCAAAAACGCGATCATCGAAGAGCTCATTTACAAGGTCATTCCCGAGGATCTGTTGGATGATAATATCGTCTATCATATCAATCCCACGGGGCGTTTCGTGATCGGTGGGCCTCAGGGTGATGCCGGGCTGACGGGACGGAAGATCATCGTCGATACCTATGGCGGGAGCTGTCCTCACGGAGGTGGCGCTTTCAGCGGTAAAGATCCGACGAAAGTGGATCGTAGTGGCGCCTATGCCGCACGTTACGTGGCGAAAAATCTGGTGGCGTCGGGGGTTTGCGACAAAGCGACGATACAGATCGCCTACGCCATCGGGGTCGTCGAACCGGTTTCGATAATGGTCGATACCCACGGTACCGGAAAAGTTCCGGAATCGGCAATTGAAAAAACGGTGAGAGAACTCTTCGACTTGACACCCAAAGGGATTATCGAAAGTCTCGATTTGCTGCGTCCCATCTACCGAAAAACTGCGGCTTACGGTCACTTTGGTAGAGAGCTTGCCGAGTTTACGTGGGAAAAAACGGACAAGGTGGAAGCGATCCGTCGGAGCCTCCAATTTTAGGACTCCTGTTTAAAAATTTTTTAAAAATGTTGTGTTATAGTACGGATGATTAAACCCAAAAAGGAGCTTTGAATGGCAGTACTGATTACGGATACTTGTATCAACTGTGGCGCTTGTATCGACGAATGTCCGGTCGAGGCGATTGTCGACGACGAGGATAATCCTACAGGAGAAGAGATCTACTACGTCTATCCCGATAAATGTGTCGAATGTGTCGGTTATCACGATGAGCCGGCATGTGCCACCGCATGTCCGACGGAAGGATGTATCGTATGGGATGCATGTGCGGAAGGTGCCACTTGCCGTGACGACATTCCTGAAGAAGCCCGTACCGAGCATCAGCCGGTCGTCGAATGATTCTTCTGGAGGGGGATCCCTCCTCCTCCAAACTACTTCTTTTATTTAACAAATCTTAAACAACCTTTCTGTATAATTCCGTCCATTTTACAATTTGGAGATATTCCTATGGAACGAACACTCTCTATCATCAAGCCAGATGCCGTCAAGAAAAACGTGATCGGTAAAATTATCGATCGTTTCGAAAGCAACGGCCTTCGGATTGCAGCGATGAAAAAGGTCCAGCTCAGCGAGCAAGATGCCGGCGAATTCTATGCAGTGCACAAAGAGCGCCCATTTTTCGGTGAGTTGGTCGAGTTCATGACAAGTGGCCCTGTCGTCGTCATGGTGCTCGAAGGTGAAAATGCCGTCGCGAAAAACCGTGAGCTCATGGGCGCGACCAACCCCAAAGAGGCAGCAGCCGGTACCATTCGTGCCGACTTTGCCGAAAGTATCGACGCCAACGCGGTTCATGGCAGTGACAGCCTCGAAAATGCCGCGAAAGAGATCGCTTTCTTTTTTGCCCAAAGAGAGATTCTCTAAGTTTTAGCGATGCAGATTGCCCTGCGAAAAATCCGTGACCGGAAACAGCCTTTCGAAATCGATGAGAAAGGTGTCGCATGTCGCGGTGAATTCTGGCGCAGCGGCGGTCATGAAGTGACGATCGTCGGAAAAATAGAGGGTGATATCCTTTTGGCATGTGATAGGTGCGGTGAAAACTACACCGAAACCCTCGATGAACCTTTTCGACTGGAGGTCGTCGATAGACCGCTTAAGGTGGAAGAATCCCTCGATGTGATAGAATGTGCCGACGGAATTGTCGATTTCGACACGATTTGTCACGGTGAAATCGCATCCATCGAGAGTGAGTATCATCTATGCCCCAAGTGCAGGCAAGTCGAAGATTTCGAAATAGAACTCTAACAACATTTATCAAGGAGTAAAAAGATGGCAGTACCTAAGAGAAGAAATAGTAAAACCCGTGCGGCCAAACGACGCACCCATTACAAAATCACGTTGGCCCGTCCCGTCAAAGACAAAGACGGTACATGGCGAATGCCCCATCGTATGAACAAATTCACAGGTGAATACAAATCTTAAATGGTTCGTATCGCCATCGATGCGATGGGAGGTGACTTCGGTCACTATCCCATCGTGGAAGGGGCTATCTTCGCCCTCAAAAAAAAACGATTTCTCCCCATTTTCGTAGGCGACGAAGCCAAAATCGCTCCCCTTATTCCCAAAAAATTTCGTGATAAAGTCAAGATCGTCCACTGTAACGATGTGATCGCGATGGATGAGCATGCGACCGATGCCCTCAAAAGACGGGATTCTTCGATCTACGTCGCCGTCGATTTGGTCCGTCGAGGCGAGGCTGATGCTGTCGTTTCTGCAGGTCATAGCGGTGCCACGATGAGTTTGGCGACGTTGCGAATCGGTCGTATCAAAGGGATATCCAGACCCGCTATCGCTACGTTTATGCCTACCAAGTTGAAGACCAAACAGACCGTCGTACTCGACGTCGGGGCCAATGTGGATTGCGATGCACAAAACCTTTTTCAGTTCGCCGTCATGGGCGATGCCTACGCCAGCAAAGTGTTGGGGACCGAACAGGTAAAGGTAGGATTGCTCTCCAATGGAGAAGAGGCGACCAAAGGTAACGAAGTGACCAAAGAGGCTTACACCCTCATCAGTCAACTCGATAGTTTCATAGGTAACGTGGAGGGCAACGACATCTTCAAGGGTGAAGTGGATGTCGTCGTATGCGACGGCTTCGTCGGGAACGTTCTGCTCAAAACGAGTGAGGGAGTGGCCGAGACGATCAGTCACTATCTCAAATCCGAGATCAAGCGTTCCCCTGTTTCGATCGCCGGTGCGATCTTGATGAAGCGGGTGTTTCGCAAACTCAAAAAGCAGATCGATTATGCGGAGTATGGTGGCGCGCCTTTGCTTGGCGTGAAGGCTTGTACCATCATTAGTCACGGCAAAAGCAACCCCAAGGCTATCAAAAACGCGATGTTCCAAGCGATTCGGTTTGTGGAATCGGATGTCAACGATGCGATCCGCTCGCATCTTGAGACACTCAACAGTTGAAAAGGTAGGCCATGTACGCTGCACTCAAATCGATCGGTGCCTATGTGCCCGAGAGGGTGATGACCAACAAAGATTTCGAAAAAATGGTCGATACCAGTGACGAATGGATCGTCAAACGCACGGGTATCAAAGAGAGGCATATCGCCGCCGAGAATGAGCTGACCAGCGACATGGGTGTCGAAGCGGCGAAAGTGGCGATCCATCGGGCAGGATTGAAAATCAACGACATCGATATGATTGTCTGCGCCACGATCTCTCCCGATTATTTATGTATGCCTTCCACGGCATGTGTGATCGCTGCCAAGCTTGGCCGTAGTAACGTAACGGCTTTCGATATTTCCGCCGCTTGTACAGGATTCATCTACGCGCTAGCCGTGGCCAAAGCCTTTATCGAATCTGGCATGAAAAAGAACGTCTTGATCGTAGGTGCCGAAAAACTGAGCGCTATCGTGGATTACACGGATCGTACCACCTGTGTACTGTTCGGTGATGGCGCCGGTGCCGCAGTCGTTAGTGCGACCCGTAACAAATCGGATGCGATTCGAGATATCCATATCTCTGCCGACGGCAATTTCAGCGATCTGCTTATGACACCCGGGTGTGGAGTCAAAGAACCATGCAGCGAGCAAGTTCTTGAAGAAAAGCGATGTACGATGAAAATGAAAGGCAATGAAACTTTCAAAATTGCCGTACGGACATTGACCAGCGATGTCGTCAACATTTTGATGGACAATGAGATCGAAGCCTCGCAGATCAAACATTTCATTCCTCATCAAGCTAAC
>CAZORY010000111.1:0-5677 GCA_964582435.1 uncultured Campylobacterales bacterium | reverse complement strand
CGTGATCGCGAACGAAGTCAAGGAGAAAATGAAAGAGTATCGTCCGAAACTCGAAAAGATGGGCGTCGGATACGTCATCACGCGTGACTACGGCAAGCGGGCCAACGACGCGGTCAACGAATTGGTCGACCATATTCTGATCACGATCGTCATCATTTCGGTGATGTTGGTCTTTTTCCTGGGATGGAAAGAGTCTCTCATCGTCACTTTCACCGTCCCCGCTATTTTGGCGATTACGCTCTTTATCGCCTATGTCAGCGGTCAGACCATCAACCGGATCACGCTCTTCGCCTTTTTGCTCTCCTTGGGGCTTTTGGTCGACGCGGCGATCATCGTCATCGAAAATATCCATAGACATTTGCATGCCCACGATGCGGTGGACAAAGATATGGATGAAATCATGGTAGAAGCGACCGACGAGATCGGAGCACCGACCAATATCGCGACGCTGGCCATTATTCTTACGATGATTCCGATGGCCTTCGTCGGCGGTATGATGGGGCAGTTCATGAAACCGATTCCGGCCAACGTACCGGTGGCTCTCGTAGCTTCGCTGGTCGTTGCCTATATTTTCACGCCCTATTTGGGACGAAGGCTTCTTAAAAAGCCGCACCTCCATCACCATCATCACCACTGGCAAAAAGATGAGCACGGGAAAGAAGGAGCGAAATGATGAAAAAGTTCGAAAACTTCGTCTTCAACATTCTTGGATCCCATGCGAAACAGTGGCTGGTCATCGTGGTGACCCTGGTAGCTCTCGCGGCATCGATCATGATGTTGCCTACCAAGTTGGTCCTGGCCAAAATGCTTCCCGGCAAGAGTGCGAACACTTTCAGTATCTACGTCCATGCACCGACCAACAGCTCCATCGAACAGACCCGTGCAGTGACCCAATGCGTTCTGGGTGTTTTGAAAAAAGAGAAAGAGGTGACCGATATCGAGGCCTATCTTGGTCAGGGTGCGCCTTTGGACTATGCCGGTCTCGTGAAAGGCTCTCAATTTAAAAACAGTGAGAACGAAGCCGAAATCGTCGTGAATCTTACCGATAAACACGAACGCGACGAACCCTCTTTCATGATGGTCCATCGGCTTCGACCGATCGTCAAAGCCAGTTGCGAGGAGATCGTACCCGGAACGGATATCGATATGATCGAACAACCGGCAGGACCACCGACTTTGGCTTCCGTCGTGGCGGAGATTTATGGACACGATTACGACAGTATCTACAAACTCAGTCAGAAAGTCGCTGCGATTTTCAAAAAAACGAAGGGGCTCGTGGATATCGATATCATGGCGGACGATCCCTATACGAAATTCGAGCTCGTTCCCAACGAGGACAAGATCGCCCGATCGGGTCTAAGCGTGGAACAAGTCAACAAAATTCTCTATCTGGCCTTCGAAGGAATGGTCGTGGCCCATAAAAACAGCCAGAACTATCCCGATCAGATCGGTCTGTTCGTAAGGCTCAGCGAACCGACGAGGCGGTTGGGGGACACGAGCCGTCAAACGCTAGAAAACAAACTGGCCCAATTGAAATTGATGAACAAAAAAGGTATGTTGGTCCCGGTGATCGAACTGGTGGATATCGAAAAAGTGCCGGCATCACCGACGATCATGCAAAAAGATCTGCGTCGTATGATCAACGTGACGGCCGAAACCGATCTGGTCAGCCAAGTCTATCCGTTGTTGGATGCTAGAGAGACCATCATGAAAGAGTTGGCCAAAGATTATAAAATCGAAAAGACCGACTATCTCTTCAATCTCCGCCTCACCGATAAAAAAACGGGCGAAGTCTTCGACCTCAAATGGGACGGTGAAATGAAAGTGACCCTCGATACTTTCAGGGATCTAGGTGCCGCTTTCATCGCGGCTTTGATTTTGATTTTCCTGTTGCTCGTGGTCTACTACAAAAACTTCACGATCAGTGGTATCGTACTGGCGGGTAGCTTCCTTTCGATCATCGGGGTGATCGTGGGGCATTGGGTAGCCGATCTGGTCACGGAACATACTTTTTTCTTGACGGCTACATCGATGATCGGCTTCATCGCTTTGATGGGGATCAGTTCACGGAACTCGCTCCTTCTGATCGATTTCGCGAAGGCGTTGATGCTCGAAAAAGGATTCGACAAGCAGCATGCGATCGCGGTTGCTAGTGCGACGAGAGCCAAACCCATCATGTTGACCGCCATCGCGATCATTCTGGGTTCCGCACTGCTGGCCTCCGATCCTATTTTCGGGGGGCTTGGCGTGGCTCTCATTTCAGGTACCGTCGCGGCGGTCATCGTCTCTCTTATCTTCATACCTGTCTTGATGTACCGTGCCAAAGCGATGGATCCGGAAAAACTCAAAGAGCTTCAGGAAATCTGATGCCCGAGTTGGGCAAAGTGCTGATAGGACTGGGATTGCTCCTGGTTCTCTTCGGCCTCGTCGTCTCTTTCGTCGGTAAACTACCCGGCGACATCGTCGTGAAAAAAGAGCATTTCACCTTCTATTTTCCTCTGACGACCTCGATCCTTCTCTCGATTCTTCTTAGCCTACTTTTTTACCTTTTCAACAAATTTTTTTGATAAAATATCGCTAAATTTTCACGAGGAGTTTTTATGGCAATCATTGGAATGGGGGACCTGAAAAAAGGGATCCGACTCGAGATCGACGGACAGCCCTATCGCGTCGTCGAGTATCAGCATGTCAAGCCAGGCAAAGGGGCGGCTTTCGTCCGCATCAAAATCAAATCCCTCTCGACGGGACGGGTGATCGAAAAGACCGTTCACGCCGGCGATAAGTTCGAAACGCCCGATCTGGCGCAAAAAACGATGCAGTATCTCTACGACGACGGCGAGATGCTGCAGTTCATGGATACGACGACGTACGAACAGATCGGTCTGACCCACGAACAAGTGGGCGAAGACGTGATCAAATTCATGGACGAGGGGTTTACCGTCGACGTCCTTTATCACAACGGCAAACCGATCTCCGTCGAGTTGCCTCAGGTCGTCGAACTCGAGGTCGTCGAAACTCCGCCCAACTTCAAAGGGGACACGTCAAGCGGTAGTCGTAAGCCTGCAACACTCAAAACCGGTGCGGTCGTACAGGTGCCCTACCACATTCTCGAAGGTGACAAAATACGTGTCGATACGACGGAAGGCAAATATTTGGACAAAGTCAAATAAAAGAAATATAAAGATAAAGTGAAACGTTTCGAACGCTCTTGCACCTTTAGGATCGGGACGGGAGCGAAAACCTGACCAAAGGAGGTTGACGATGGCGAAAGTTTGTGTACCATTGGCGAAAGGATTCGAGGAGATCGAGGCCGTGAGCCTCATTGACGTGATGCGCCGCGGCGGCATCGAGGTGGTCGTTGCCGGCGTCAACGAGGAGCTGGTGACAGGTGCCAACGGCATCACGATCAAAGCCGATACGGATATCAAATATGTCGTCGCCGACGAACTCGACATGGTGGTCTTGCCAGGAGGTTGGGAAGGGACCCACAATCTCGCCGAAGACCCGACCGTTCAAGAGCTTTTGAAAGCGATGAACGCCAAACAAAAAATCGTGGGGGCCATCTGCGCCGCACCGTTCGCGCTCAAAGCGGCAGGTGTTTTGAGTAAGCACTATACTTGTTATCCAAGTGTCGAAGAGCAGATTGGTCAAGAGGGTTATACGGACAAAGAAAAAGTGGTGATCGACGGTAACGTCATGACATCACGAGGCCCCGGTACTGCGATATGTTTCGGTCTCGCAATCGTACGCAAACTGGTCGGTGAAGAGACGTATCAAGCCCTTAAAGAGGGGCTATTGGCCGACTACTGTTGATCGGAGCCGGTTTTGTGACCGGCTCGCTCGTCGTTGAAGAGTGACGATCGGATGTTTGGATGGGTGACTATTGAAAGGTGGGGTGTATTTGCTCCAACACTTTCCGAGCCAATGTTTCACGCTCGTCATCTCTTACGTCCAAAACGATATCCGCCACTTTTTCGTACACCGCATAGCGGCTTTCGAAAAGAGCACGGGCCTTGTCGATGTCTTGGAAAAGAGGGCGTTTTTTGAGTTTCTTCTTGGCATTGGGTGCTTCAAGCATTCGGTGATAGATCCATTCGAAATCGGCTTTAAGGTAGATGACGGTGCCTATTTGGCGAAGATTGGAAACCATATAGAAACCGCCTCCTGTGGAGATGACGGCATTGGAAACGTTGGCGGCCAGCCAATCGGCGGTTTTTTGCTCGAGGGCACGAAACGCCTTTTCACCGGCGGTCGAGAAAATCTTTTTGATCTTCGTGTTGGTGAAACTTTCGATCAAATCGTCGGTGTCCAGGGCATAGAGATTCGGTGCCATACGAACCAGTTCACGGGCTAGTGCACCTTTGCCCACTCCCATGAATCCTATCAGCACGATATTGTTCCGGGGCATCTTCCCGACTCCTTCAGGCGACTTGGGAGTATTCTATCTTCAAATCGCTTACGGTTTGTTTCAGTCGTGTCTGGTACGCTTCGACGACCGGGCGTTCGTGATGAGTTTTCATGTAGGTATTGTAATCGACCAGTAGCTGAGCGACGCCCCCCTCACCGATGTTGAGGGCGGCCCCTTTGAGACCGTGGGTGATATGCTCCACGCTGACGTAATTTTCGGCGTCGATCGCTTGATCGAGATCGTTGATGGCACTTTCTAACTGATGGATCAGCTCCACGACGAATTCGTCCGCTTCTTGGGGTGAAAGTCCCATGCCCTCCACCAACCTTTGGTGATTGAAAGGCGCATACTCTTTCGACAATACCGCTTTCACCTCCTTTTCGGCCTCGGGACTTTCAGGGGTGGTATCGGGATGCAGTTGATAAAGCGTGGGACCTTCCGAAGTGGATGAACGTTTCTCCTCTTCATGGGGCATGGGTTCGGAGGATGTTTGCCGGTCTTCCGGCGTCTGTTCGAAGGATCTGCTTGCCAAAGGTTCGACGGTTCGCTCAAAGAGATGGGTTTTGGCGGATCGAGAAGAGCTTGGGGGAGTGGTCGTCGCCTCCTTTTCATGCTTCGAGGGTGGTTTGATAGGCTCTCGTTCGCGCTTGGAGAGAGTGCTGCCGGCATGGTGTTGGGATTGCGCGAGAAGATTCTCCTCTTCTTGGATGTATAGCTCGAAAGATTTGCTTTTCAGATGATCTCTGATCACGATGATGAGAAATGCTATAAGAATGAGCAAAAGCAGTCCGACCGCTGCAAATAGAATCATATTGACCATCGTTCTCCCTTTCTGCGCATGAGCGTTACGCTATTGGGTCTTTGTAGAATATCGACCAACCTCATATTTTGTTTAAGTAGGATCAGTTACCCTCCCTTTTATCCCACTCTAACGGCCGATACGATAGACTTTGGACAATTCAATCCTGGGGAGAGAAATAATGATGGAAAAGCCACGATTCACCCATCTTCACCTGCATACCGAATACTCCCTGCTCGATGGTGCCAACAAGATATCCAAGCTCGCCAAAAGGATCAAAGAGCTCGGAATGGAGAGTGTTGCCATCACCGATCATGGTAATATGTTCGGTGCCATCGACTTCTATCAACAGATGAAGAAAGAGGGGATCAAACCGATCATCGGAATGGAAGCCTATCTTCACAACAGCGACGAGATCGACGACAGAAGTACCCGGCAACGCTTTCACCTCTGTCTTTACGCCAAAAACG
>CAZORY010000110.1:0-5887 GCA_964582435.1 uncultured Campylobacterales bacterium | reverse complement strand
GCGAAAATCAACTGGATCGGGCCCATCGGAGAGAACCATTCGATCGCAGCACCGGTCCCGGCTCTTTTATATTCGTCGAAACTATCGTCTCCGATCATCCCGTAATCGAGGAAAAACGCCAGACGCATCTTGGCCGATTCGATCAAAGGCACGCTCGCTTCGACCGAGTTGGAAAACGTATATTCGCCACCGGTGCGATAGAGCCCTTTGTATCCGCCGATCGAACCCGATTCGTAACCACGGACCGTACGCACACCACCCATATAAAACTTGGCACTGACGGGTAGTTTGTTGTCATACCCAAAAAAGCCGAGTCTCGCTTTGTAGCGCAATATCAAATCGTAGTCGATATAATCGTCCAACCCTTGAAAAATGGAGAAAGTGAGATAGTTTTTATTATATTCGGCATCTCCGCCAAGACCGGCGAACTGGGCGGAAACTCCGAAAATCATCCCATGACGAGGCAGATAGAAATCGTCGGTATTGTTGAAGCGCAGACTCAAGGTCCCGGCACTCGTCGTAAAATCGTTGTTGTTGTAGAATTCATAGTCGGGCAACTCTTGAGGATAATCGGAGATTTTCGTCGTATAGTACTGATACATTCCGGATAGATGCCAGTACCTCGCGATCTGTTTGCCCAACGTCACCGATCCACCGAAACGTTTCTCGGTATAATCGTAGTTTTCGTATTCGTTATGGTAGATATTGAACCCAGCGCTATAGTCACTGTCCCAAATGCGGGGATTGGTGATATTGAAGTTGAAATTGGAGCGGTGCTTCGACAAGTCGGCGCTCAATCCCATCGACAGACCGCTGCCGAAAACGTTACGATCGTTGACGGAAGCGTTGAAGATGAAACCGTCGTAACTCCCATAACCTCCACCGACCATAATGTTGCCGGTCTGTGCCTCTTTCACATTGACCACCAGATCCATCTCGTGCTCGTTGATCCGTCGTTCGTCGATGACGACGTTTTCGAAATAACCGGTTCGCATCAAAGCGGCCTTGGAATCTTTGAGGTCGGTCAGATTGTATAGATCGCCGGGCGCCAGGAAAATTTCACGCCGAATCACCCGATCCAACGTCCTGGTATTGCCGGAGATGATCACATCGTGGATATAGACCTTGTCCCCAGGAAATACTTTGTAGGTGACGATCGTCGTGTGATCTTTTTCGTTTTTCTTGAAGTCGGGAACGACCCGTACATACGCGTATCCCATGTTGGCGATCTTCGTCTTGATACGCTGCATATCTTTGCGAAGATCTTCGATATTGAAAACATCCCCCCGATCGACTTTGAGCTCCTCTTTGAGACTTGCCGGATCGATCACCTTTTTGGCCAGCTCGATCTTCACATCTTCGACCTTGTAGACGGCCCCCTCCGCGATTTTGAAATCCAAAATCGCGTCGTACTGGTCGAAATCGACCCTTAGCAACGGATCCGCCACCTTCGCATCGAGATAACCATGGCGCATATAAAGATCCCTGATGCGCGGTGCTTCGTATTTGAGTTGATCGATTTTCACTTTCCCATCGTTGAAGCCCCAAAGCCACCCCATGAAATCCCGTTCCCGATTGGCCATCACTTTTTCGATTTCACTCTTTTGCAGATGTTTCGCACCGCAAAGATTGAGCTTTCGGATGATGATATTCTCACCTTTGTTGATTTTGAAGACCACTTTGACGCTACCGTTGTCCAATGGCGTCGTTTCGACCTCTACGACCGTATCGAAAAAGCCTTCGTTTTCGATAGTTTGTCGAATGATCGCTTCGGCTCGTTCGATCTTTCGCTCGTCGTAGATATCACCTTTTTTCAAGCCTATGGCCGAAAGAAGTTCGTCCCGTTTGTTTTCGCCATAGCCACTGAATACGATTTGAGAAATGACGGGCTTTTCCCGAAAGTGAAAAGTGAGTACGCCACCCTCTTCCGTGACCCATATATCTTTGAAATACCCTTGCGCGAAAAGCTTGCGTATCGCTTCGTCGACTTTTTCGATATCGATCGATTCACCGACATGCAACCCGGTGATCTCCTTGGCGATATCGTCGGACAGGTGCAGTAACCCGTCAAATTTGATGGCCTTGATCTCTTGGGCGCTGGCCATCACCGCCGTTACCAACATGGCAGTCAAAAAACGTTTCATCCATATCCTCTGTCATCAGGGCGTAAAAATCGATCAAGTCTATCACTTTTTCCATTAAAGGGCTATTATGGCCACCTTCGCTACAATACGCCCACGATTTTCAACACAAGGACGAATCATGGTGGCAGGTATCGTAGGTCTAGGTCTCATGGGAGGTTCGATGGGACTGGCACTCAAAAACGTACCACAGATCAGTCGTATCGTCGGCCACGATCACAATCCCCACCACTGCAATCAAGCACGCGATCTCGGACTGGTCGATGCCATCGTCAGTTGGGAAGAGCTCCGGACTTGTGACGTCATCTTCCTGGCCATTCCCGTCGAAGGGATCGTCAAAGCCCTCCACGACCTGACCGATATCGCGCCCACCACGACGGTGATCGACCTTGGAAGCACCAAAGCCAAAATCGTCGACAACATCCCTCCGCGCATCCGGAAGAACGTCGTACCCGCTCACCCTATGACGGGGACGGAAAAGTTCGGTCCGACCGCCGCACTCGCCAACCTTTACAAAGATAAGATCGTCGTTCTTTGCAACCTGGATGATTCGGGAGAACTCCAGCGCGACACGGCCCAAGCCCTTTTTAGGGCCATCGGGATGCGTATCGTCACGATGGACGCTCATGAGCACGATCGCCATGCCGCTTATATCAGTCATCTACCCCACGCGATCAGCTACGCCCTCGCCAATGCGGTGATGCATCAAGAAGATGCCCAGAACATCCTCATACTGGCCGCCGGCGGTTTTCGAGACATGAGCCGACTGGCCAAGAGCTCTCCGGTCATGTGGGAAGAGATTTTCAAACAAAACCGTGATCATCTACTCGAAGCGATGGACCGTTTCGAAGAGGAACTCGCGACCTGTCGCCGCCTGATCAATGCCGGTGATTGGCGCGGGTTGCACGATTGGATGGCCGCCGCCCAGAAACTACACGACATTCTCTGATAGGCATCATTGCACATCCATCGCGCTTACCGCCCCACTTTCTCAAGATCGAAAAATAGTTCGGGGAACCGACGTTTCTATCTCTTTTCCAACTTCTCCATCAACTTCGCGAACGCTTTTTTATCCACTTTGATCGCTTTGCCTTCAAAAAGCGCGGCATAGAGATTCTCGGCCATGTTCGCCGCCTCGATCGAGGAAGAGATATGGGGCATCAAACGCTGAAGCATACGATGTTCATCGATTTTGTATCCCCTCTCGCCCACCTTCCGACGTCGACGTCGCCATCCATAACTCAATGCCGCCATCGTCCCCATTCCCAACAAAAAAGCTAGCGCTAAATTCATATAAATCCATGCCATGTTCGGCTCCTTGTTCTCTTGATCGCGTACGCCATGGACCGCTTCCGGCGCCTGCTGTGATGATTGTGACGTCGTCGCTCTCACCTCGATGGCGATCGGGGCACTCGACAATTTTTCGATCCGTTGGTTTGCAGGATCGAAATAGTGGATTTGGAGCGAAGGAATCGTATAGTTCCTATCCGCCACCAATATATATTTTTTGCGCCATGACCCGCGATAGAGACCATGCTCGTACCGCTGCACGATCGTGGATGGTTGACGATAGATCGTCACCCCCTCGATGGTGAATGCGGGCAGTCGGATATCTTCGACGTTTCCTTTCCCACTCACTTCGACCATCAGTTCTACCGGCTCGCCCGCGATCACGTGACGGCGATTGACCTGCACGTCGAGGGTGAATCGTCCCACCAAAGAGACCCCTTGCGGCAACGGTTCGACCACCACCGGCCAAGGGTTCGATCGCAACGTCACCCATTGGGGCCGCCTGACGATGAAACCGAAAGCGTCACGTACCTTCTTGCTCACCGCCACCTTCACTGTCATCGGGCCGACGGTCAGATTTCCTTCGTGTTGAGGAAAGAGCAGATAGTGTTTCTCATGGACCAAAAACGCTCCCTCTCTGTACCGGCGGATCCGACCGACTTGTTTTCCCCAAAAGTGTTCGAATGTCATGGGCACGAAATCGACGTTCATGACAGGAATGTCCCGTCGCTCCATGAAACGTACCTTCACGTCGATCGGCTGCCCGACATACGCTCGTTTTCGATCGGCCAAAAGATCCAAGACAAGCCCTTCGTTTTTAACACCGGCGGGATCGACACGTATGTCGATAGGTTCCGTTCGCCTCGTTCGACCGTCCACTTCCACGCGCAAGGAGGGAATATGAAGGCTCCGTTTCGGTGTGAACGCATATAGTTTCACCCAAGAGACCACGCTTCGATTTCCCTCCATCCGCTCGAAACGCTGCATCCCCTCTTCGGTGACGCGATAACCTCCGATTTCACGAATTTTCGGAAAACGGACCTTCTCGCCCTCGGCTTCGATGCTCAATTCCACCGATTCCCCGGCGATGACCGGGTTCTCGTCCACCGACGCCGTCACGCCCGCCCCCGCCGAACACACCGACACAAAAACCATGGAGAGAACGACGATCACGCCCATAAGGCCCTTTCTACCAGGGGTGTTCATCCGAAGGCTCCTTGCCCATCTGAAGGGGATAGAGTTTCAATTGGATCGGGCTTTTCTCGATCAATTGCATCCATTTCCGCTCTTCCAAAGGTGTCATCGCGGCTTTCTTGGCGGCTGTAGCCTCACTGCGCCCCCCCTGTTTCGTCGGCTTGCCGGGTGATCGGGAGCGATGGTTGCGTTTCGAACGTTGGCGAGCGAGATCTCTCTTCGTCAACTGTTCTTGCTCGTGACTCTTTCGCCGCTGTTTCAAGGCATCTTCCACCAATGCCAAGTTGTATCTTGCATCGGCATCTTCTTTCAATGCCAGCGACTTTTTATAAAATGCCATGGCTTTTTCCAAGTTTCCGAGCCAAACGTAACAGTTGCCCAGATTGTAGAGTTTGGCGGCTTCGGCAATTCTATCGGAGGTCACGACCCGGCTGTAGGCGTCACACGCCATCTTGTATCGACCGCTTTTGTAGTAACTGTTGCCAAGGTCGTACCAGAGGGCACCGCTTCGATTGTGAAGCGCCAACTTTTCCAAAAGATCGGCGCTTTTCCGATACTCACCCTTCTCATAAGCGTGGTAAGCCTGTTCGATCTGAAGAAAATCGAAGATTCCGGCTTTCGCCGGTACGATCGCACCACTGCTATATACAAGTAACGTGATGCCCAAAATTTTACGTCCTGCGCCCACCGAATAGAGGGCGAAAGGTAAAATAAGAAGTGCCAACGCCAAAGGATAGTAGAAAAGCTCGATCCGCTCTTTCACCACTTTGACACGCGTTCGTCCATCCGATACTTTGCGAAAATATCCGATCAGTCGCTCGATATCACTCTGTCCCAACGTCGCAGGTACGTAGATGCCGCCCGTGGCATGGGCCAAGCGCTTCAACGACGTATTGGCTCGACTCAGTATCGGTTCACCGTTTTCATCGTGGGCGATCGTCCCCCCTTCAAGCGGTATCGGTGCCCCTTCGGTCGACGCCATCATCCAGACAACCACATGGAGTCGTTCTTTTTTCGCCAACGCCACCCATCGATCGACCCTTCGCCTCTCACCGCCGTCGGTGACCAACAAGACGAAGCGTTCACGACTTTTTCTTAGCAAGGAGGCCGATCCCAACAGCGCCGCATCGATGCGACTCCCTTGTCGATCGATCATCTCCTCGCTCATATGCGTGAGAATGAAAGCCGCACTTCGTCGGTCCTCGCTCAGAGGCATCGCCACGTATGAGACGGACGTGAAACCGACCAACCCCACCCGATCG
>CAZORY010000109.1:0-5904 GCA_964582435.1 uncultured Campylobacterales bacterium | reverse complement strand
TGCCCTCAAAGAGCGAGGATACGAGATGCTCAGCGAAATGAGTGCCGTCGATTTTCTAGCCGAGCGTGGTGGTTTCGAGATTTTCTATCAAATCCTCAACCTCCAGACGGCTCGCCGTATTCGCGTCAAATGTTTCATCGACGAAAACCAGGCGATCGAAAGCGTCAATCCCCTTTATCGCAGTGCCGATTGGGCGGAGCGGGAGATGTGGGATTTGATGGGTGTGAAAGTCAACAACCACCCCTATCTCAAGCGACTCATCATGCCCGACGACTGGGAAGGGCATCCGTTGCGAAAAACCTACCCGCTGCAGGGTGACGAGTTCGCCCAGTGGTACGAAGTGGACAAGATCTTCGGCAAAGAGGCACGCGATATCATCGGACCGGAAAATCGCGATCCGGCACGTATCGACCGCTACGATACGGAGAGATTTGCGCGTCTAGGCCACGAAGTGCCCAAAGGCGCACCCCTCGACGAGGGGGCTGCGACGCCGGTCCAGTACCAGGAGGAAGAGGGCGTCTTCATGATCGAGAAATTCAATCGAGCACCGAAAGTGCTGGATAAACGAAAGTAAGGGGAATCGATGCAACAGACCAACAAATTACGACCCTTTTTCGAAAACCTGGAGTTCGAGCGCGACGACAACCATATGGTGATCAACTTCGGCCCCCAGCACCCCTCCGCGCACGGACAGCTTCGACTGATCCTGGAACTCGACGGCGAGCAGATCGTCCGTGCCGTTCCAGACATCGGCTATCTCCATCGCGGTATGGAGAAGATGGCGGAGAATATGATCTACAACGAATTCCTACCCACGACCGACAGGATGGACTATATCGCCGCCACCTCCAACAACTACGGTTTCGCCCTGGCCGTCGAACGGCTGCTCGGTATCGAGGATAAGGTACCAAGACGTGCCAAAGTGATTCGAATGATGTTGTTGGAGCTCAACCGCATCATTTCTCACCTTTTCTGGCTGGCGACCCATGCGCTGGATGTCGGGGCGATGAGCGTCTTTCTCTACTGTTTCCGCGAGCGGGAATTCGCGATGGATTTGATGGAGGATTATTGCGGGGCGAGGTTGACGCACTCCTCCGTTAGGATCGGCGGCGTGCCTCTCGACCTGCCGGAGGGATGGCTGGGTGCGCTGGCGAAGTTCGTCAACGAATTGCCCGGCAACATCAAGGATTACGAAGATCTTCTGACCGAAAACCGCATCTGGCGTATGCGTCTGGAAGGGGTCGGTGTCGTGCCTCCCGAGATGGCCAAGAGTTGGGGATGTACCGGTATCATGCTGCGCGGTAGCGGGATCGAGTACGATATTCGCAAGGAAGAGCCCTACGAACTCTACGACGAGGTCGAATTCGATATCCCCGTCACCGACGCTTGCGATAGTTACGGACGCTACAAGCTCTATATGGAAGAGATGCGTCAGTCGGTTCGCATCATCCATCAGCTGATCAAAATGTACGACGAGACGGAACCGGAACTGATGGCCCACGTTCCCCAGTACATCAGCGCGCCCAAAGAGGACATCATGACTCAGAACTATTCGCTGATGCAGCACTTCGTATTGGTGACGCAAGGGATGCGGCCGCCGGTCGGTGAAGTCTACGTCCCCACCGAAAGTCCCAAAGGGGAGCTGGGCTTTTACATCAACAGTCAAGGGGAGCCGTATCCATATCGATTGAAGATGCGCGCCCCAAGTTTCTGGCACTGCGGGTTGTTGCAAGATCTGCTGCCCGGTTGCTATATCGCCGATGTCGTCACGATCATCGGTAGCACCAACATCGTCTTCGGCGAAATCGACAGGTAAGGGGGAGAGTATGGTACGTTACGATTTACGCCATCTGCACGACAATTTCTACGACCGAATGATGGAGCTGCTCGACAACGGTACGAAGCCGGGGGAAGTGGCGATTTTCCTCTTTGAAATCGGTGATTTCTCTCCCATTCAAAAAAGTGCCGACCTCGTCAAGGAAGCGGGCCACGAACTGCTCAACTCCCTCAAATTCAACGAGGTCGACTGGACCATCGTGGTCAGAAGGAAAAAGTAGTGGCACGTGTGGTCTTCTCGACCTGGCGGGGGGAGTTCATCGACAACCGGGGCAAACCGGAATCGGAGTGGGTCGAGTCGGAGTATAAATTGCCCGAAACTTACGAGACCGACCGCAAGTCGAAAGCGTTCATCGGATGGGATGGCTTCGCGATCTTCGACGAGGCGGTGGATGTGGTCCGATTGGGAACCGAATACGCCGCTACGTACCAAGCGTACTCCGAAGCGTGTGGACGGTGCGCTCCCGGCCGTTGGGGCGGACGGATTCTGTACGATTTGATGGACAAGATCGCCAGAGGGGAAGGGGAAGTCGCCGATCTCGAGCATCTCAAAGAGGTTTCCCGGACGATGATGGAGACCTCCAAATGTGAAATCGGCCGCACGGTTCCCAAACCCCTTCTGGATATGATGGAACACTATCACGACGCTTTCATGGATCTTATCGAGAACAAAAAGCCGAGTCCCCATTACCATCTGGAGGAGATCGACTACATCGCCAAAGTGACGGCACCTTGTATGGATGCCTGTCCGACGCATGTCGATATTCCCGCCTATATCGAAGGGGTCCGAGATCTACGTTACGACGATTCGCTCAAAGCGACGCGCAAAACGATGCCGCTGGCCCATACGTGTGGGCGGGTCTGCCCCCATCCGTGTGAAGACGAGTGCCGCCGAGCCAATCTGGACGAACCGATTTCGATCATGGAGCTCAAGCGCCTGGGTGCCGATTACGAAACCGACCACGCGTTGGAGTGGCTCCATCCCAAAGAGCCGGCGAAAGAGAAGACGGATAAAAAAGTGGCGATCGTCGGTGCCGGACCGGCAGGATTGACGGCGGCCTACTATCTCGGACTGGAAGGGATCCAGTGCGATGTCTACGAAGAGCTTCCGGTTCTAGGTGGAGAAGTGGCCGTGGGGGTTCCCGAATACCGGATGCCGATCGATCGATACAACAAAGATATCGAATTGGCCAAAAGTGTAGGGACCAATTTTATCACCAATACCCGGGTCGATGCCGACATGCTGAGAAAGTTCGATAAAGAGTACGATGCGACGCTGCTGGCTTTTGGAACGCGGTTGAGCAAAAAAGTACGCGCCAAGAACGAGCGGCCCGATATGCCCGGATATTGGGGGGCGATCAACTTTCTCGACACGATCAACCTCTATGTCAAGTACGGGATCGGCGAGCCGGTCGATTTGACGGGCAAGACGGTCGTTTGCGTCGGTGGCGGTTTTACCTCGATGGACGTCGTGCGTTGTTCGATTCGAGCCAACGCCGAAAAGGTCATCATGCTCTATCGCCGGGATGAAAAGACGATCATTCGCAACACCACTTACGAAGAGTATCACGAAGCGGTCGAGGAGGGGGTCGAATTCATCTTCCATTCGGCGGTCGAAGAGATACTCGAGGATGAAAACGGCCGTCTCAAAGCCCTTAAATGCAATCGGTTCGAACTGGTTCCCGATCCCGACGGTGGCCGGCCTCAGTTGGTGAAGATCGAAGGGGCCGATTTCATCATCGAATGCGACTATCTGATCCCTGCGGTCAGTCAATCGGCCGATCTGAGCCTACTGCCCGAAGAGTGGGAGTTGGAACTGACGAGTTGGGGGACACTCAAAACCAACGGCCGGGATTATATGACGAGTCGAAAAGGGCTTTTCGCCGCCGGCGACTGCGAATACGGCCCGATGACGATCGTCAATGCCGTCGGCCAGGCCAAACGGGCGGCGTCGGTGATTTCTCGCTACGTGCAGACAGGCCAGATCACGCTCACCGACGAGGAGATCATGGAAGATCACCTAAGAAAACTGAGGGTCTACGACAAGAAGGAGAAGGTGACGGGATGGTTGCCGGGTCTACCCAGGCAAGTGAGTGAAAAACTCGGTGTGCAAGAGCGACGCGACAACAACCGGGAAGTCAACCTCGGCTTCACCCAGGAAGAGGCGATCGCCGAGGCGGAACGCTGCATGCGATGTTACTACATCGCGATGACGGCGGTATAAGGATGGTGCCATGATTACATTGACGATCGACGGTGTCAAAGTCGAAGCGAAAAAGGGTGAGACGATCCTTCAGGCGGCGCGCCGGGCCGGGCTTTATATCCCGACGATGTGCTACCTGAGCAAGGTCAAACCCATCGCCTCATGCCGCCTGTGCGTGGTCGAAGTGGAGGGTGCGGACGGTTTCATTCTCAGTTGTCAGGCACCTGCATTCGATGGGATGGAGGTTCGTACCAATTCTGCCGAGCTCTTCGTCCATCGTCAGAACATTATGAAACTTTACGACGTCAATCACCCGTTGGAGTGTGGCGTCTGTGACAAGTCGGGTGCGTGCGATCTACAGAATAAAACGTTGGAATTCGGTGTCGCGAGCCAGGAGTTTACGGCGAAAGAGCACAAACGGGATTTACGGAAGTGGCAGTTCGTCGGATACGACGAATCGCTCTGTATTCTCTGCGAAAAGTGTGTCCACGTCTGTAACGAAGTGATCGGCGACGATGCGATCGAGATCCAGTTTGGAGGATACAACTCCAAAATCGTCCCCAAAGGGAGTGAAGAGCTCGAATGTAACAACTGCGGCGAGTGCATCGCCGTCTGCCCCGTCGGTGCGATGATCAGTACCGACTTCCAGTACAGCGCCAACGCCTGGGAATTGACGCGAGTGCCTGCCAGTTGCGCCCATTGTAGCGCAGGATGCGCCCTTTACTACGAGCGCAAACACGATAGTATCGATCGGCCGGACGAGATGCGTATCTACCGGGCGACCAACGAATTCGAATTCTCGACGCTTTGCGGTGCCGGACGTTTTGGATACGATTTCGAAAATAGAGGAGTGACGAAAGACGAAAAGGCTTTTGCTCGAGCCGTCGAAGCTTTCAAAACGGCCGATACGATCCGTTTCACCAGTCGCATCACCAACGAAGAGGCGATGATCCTCCAGCGTCTGAAGGCGACGTATGGCTATCGACTGATCAATCAGGATGCCCTCGCCTACAAATGGTTTTTGGAAAGTTACGCCACGATCACGGGTAAGACGCTCTTCAATGGGTCGCTCGAGTCGCTGGCGGACGCCGACGGCGTCATCGTACTCGGTACCCGTATCCTGACGGACAATCCGGCGGTACGCTACCACATCACGATGGCTTCCAAGCGCCACAACGCCCGGATCGTCTATATGCATCCGATGGAAGATCACGACATGCAGAACGTCGTCACCCAGTTCGTCAAGTACGAAGTGGGGACCGAAGAGGGTGTCATGGCGTTGTTGGCGCGCACGCTTCTGGATAAAAAAGTGGATATCAAACGAATCGCTTCATATCTGGAGAGTCTCGACGAAGGGTATCTCAGTGCCGAGAGCAACGTGGGTGAAGAGGAGTTGGAGACGATTCGTCGATCGTTCGCACGCTGTAAACGGATCGCTCTTGTCATCGGCGAAGATTGCATCAATCACCCCAGGGCCGCGCAGATCGCGAAATTGGCTGCCCTGTTCGAACGTTTCGGCGGTGTTTCGGTACTGCCCGTCGCACCGAAGACCAACTCGTTGGGTGTCGCCCTCATCTGCGATCTGGATGAAGAGGCCGGCGAGTATACGATCGGATACAACGCACCGGGCGATTTCGTGCTGAGTAGTCTGGGCGATGGGGACTTGGATATGCCCGCTCTCAACCAGCAGGAGGGGACCTTCACGACATTGAACAAAAGAGTGGTGCCTACCCATGCGGCATTGCCCTACGGTGGGTATGTACTCAACGATCTAGCCGGTGCGTTGGGTGTTGCGGCCGAGTATACGATCGACTACACCCGACGCTTGCCTAAAGAGGCTGGCTTCGAGGCGGTGCCGTTCGACG
>CAZORY010000108.1:4548-5910 GCA_964582435.1 uncultured Campylobacterales bacterium | reverse complement strand
CTTGATAGCGGTTCATTTCGATTATCGACAACGGACCGAGGAGAGGGAAAGAGTCGCATTCGAAGCGGTTTGTGACGCGGTGGGCGTGGTGGAGCGCTATGTCATCGATCTCCCTTTTTTCGAACAGATCGGTGCATCGGCCTTGACCGATAGACGAATCGACGTACCTACCGGTGGTATCGAACCGGGAGTACCGGTCACTTACGTACCGTTTCGCAACGGTATTTTTCTCTCCATCGCTGCCGCGATCGCGGAAAAAGAAGGCGCGGAAGCGATCTTCATCGGTGTCGTGGAAGAGGATAGCAGTGGCTATCCCGATTGCCGGGAGCGTTTCATAGAAGCCATGGAAAGAGCCATCGATCTAGGAACGAAAGAGGAGACCAAGATCGCGATAGAGACACCGTTGATTCATTTGAAAAAGGAGGATATCGTTGAGACCGCCGCACGCTACGGCGTGCCCTTGGAACTGACTTGGAGTTGTTATCGCCATGAAGAGAGGGCATGCGGCGTCTGCGATAGTTGTCGACTGCGTCTCAAAGGTTTCGAAAAAGCCGGTTTGCAAGATCCGATTCCTTATGAAGAGGCTTGAGTTTTAAACCTTTGAAACTTTGGTCGATATTGAGAAAGTTAGAGATTGCATCGAAGCACGATGGGAAGTGAATGAAGGGTATATCGATAGTTTGGGCCTTGATCGTTTCATTGTTTATTGGTGGCTGTGCACTGCAAAGAGCTCAAAAGGTGGCCGTACCCGAAACGGCGGCGGTGAAGAACCCTCTTCCGCAATGGTACATCCATCCACCGGCCAACGACGAGGTGTGGGCTTATGGAAAAGGTGAAGGCATGGACGCCAATCTCTCCCTCCAAAGGGCCAAAACGAATCTCAAACAGCGTGCATCAGAGGAACTATCCGCCACCATGAGGCGGATGATGTCGAACAAAGAAGGTCCTTTTCGATATCTGCAACCCGATGTTTTGCAAAAGATTGAAAAACGTTTCGATGCACTCACGATCCCTCCCGTCGAAATCGTCGAAAAAGATAGGATCGGTCCCAATCGTTATCTGACGCTGGTGCGGCTTTCGAAAAAGGCGTGGGCGGAACCTTTGAAACACAATTTCGTCAAACGGTTGGTAGCGATAGAGGAAGCCTGGTGGCGAGGAAAAGGAAAGGATACCTTGACCCGATATCGCCTCGCCGTCGATTCGAGCCGGGCGTTGAAACGACTGCTTCCCGATTACCTGCTCATTCAAGGACTCGCACCTTTTCCGACGACGATTCGCAAAAGGGTCGAAAATGGACTTTACTATTTCATCCAAACATCCAAGCGTCTCAAAAAGCGGCTCGTCTACTGCGTAGAGCCCGCT
>CAZORY010000108.1:0-4448 GCA_964582435.1 uncultured Campylobacterales bacterium | reverse complement strand
CGGGCCGAAGAGAGTGGGACCGTCGCACTCGAAAACGCCGCCGATGCTTTCGAGAAGAGGGTGGAACGGGAAGGGATCTTCAGCGAATAGCGAGGTATTTCGCCTCGCTGATATCGGTCCAAGGTTTGACCTCTTTGTAATAGGCCGCCATGGATGCGGCGACACGTTTGAAATCTTCACTTCGACGACTCTGTTCTTCGATTACTTCCGCAATCCCACGTTGAGCGGCGCTGATGACGTCTCTGGGAAAATCGTAAATTTTGACACCGAGTTTTTTCAATTTTTCCAAAGCTTTGGCATTTTCTGCGATGAACTCATGGTACATACGTGTCGTCATCGCTTCGGCCGCTTGGTGTAGAATTTCTCGATGCTCCGTGCCGAGGCTTTCGAAACGTTTTTTGTTGAAGGTCAATTCCAAAATGGAGCCCGGCTCGTGCCAGCCCGTATAGTAATATGGGGCCACTTTATAAAAGCCCATCCGAATATCGAGGGCCGGCCCGACCCACTCGGTCGCATCGATCGTTCCTCGCTCCAGTGCGGTATAGATTTCACCGGCGGGCAAGAGAATAGGGTTGACGCCGAGTTTGGCCATCACTTCCCCGCCGAGGCCGGGAATCCGCATTTTCAACCCTTTCAAATCCGCAAGGCTTTCGATCGGTTTTCTGAACCATCCGCCCATTTGTACACCGGTATTGCCGCCGATCATCGGGTAGAGGTTGTAGCGGCCGTAGAGTTCCCGCCACAGATCGTAACCGCCTCCAAAATGCAGCCAGCAATAGAGTTCGTCGGCCACCATTCCAAGGGGGCGACCGCTAAAGAGCGCGAAAGCGGGATTTTTACCCTTCCAATAATAGGGCCCGGAGTGAAAGGCATCGATCTCTCCATTGCTCGTCGCGTCGAAAACGGCTAGAGCGGGAACGAGGATGTTTTTGGGATAGACTTTGATGACGAGGCTGCCACCGCTCATCACCTCGACCATTTTCGCGAACCGCTCCACACCGGTGCCCATGATCGGGAAATGGGCAGGCCAACTGGTGGCGAGTTTGAGTTTGACCTTTCTGCGTCTGGCGATATTGACGCTCTTTTTGCCTTCGATCTGTTCGCGGGTACAGCCGGCGATGCCGAGTGCCGCCCCGGCGACGGCGGTGGTTTTCAGAAATTCTCGTCGTTTCATCGGAACCCTTTGGAAAGATGAATGTCGCCGTTATTGTAATACGATCCGCCTTTGAAAAATCGTAACCACTAGGCGATCGCAGCCATCAGTCAATCGGATTCAGTGATAGAACGCCGCGATCACCGCGTATGCGAAAAAGAACATCAGATGACTGATACCTTCGACGTAGTTCGTTTCGCCATTGTCGGTGGTTTTCCAAGCAAGAATGATCGTCAATATCAGTGCGCCGATTTGCAGGCTGTTGAAATCGAGGGTGAGGTGGACCCCGGCGAAGGGGGCGAGCACCATCAGGATCGGAACCGTCAACAAAATGGAGACGGTCGAAGCACCCATCGCGATGTTGACGACACGTTGGATCTGGTCGCTTTTGGCCGCTTTGACGGCGGTGAAAAGTTCCGGTGAGACACTGACGATCGCGATCACCAAACCTGCCAGTGCTGCCGAGACGCCGAACTCTTTGGCGATATGCATACCGTCGCTCGCGAAGATTTCGGCAATGACGCCGATGATGAAAATCAGCAAGAAAATAGCGAAGAAATTGGCGATATTGGGAATTTTTTCGAAGATGTAATTTTCATCTTCCTCTTCGTCTTCGTCGGCATTGCGTTTACGTCTCATGCGAAAGATACGGCTTCTAGCCGTCGCTTTGAAAAAATGGATATGGGTGCGTGTCTGGAAGATGAAGATGGTGACATAGTAAAAAAGCAAAAATGCAGCGATGATATAACTGGCAAGCGGTAGAAAATCGACGCTGCCTTTGGAATATTGCAAAAGACTGGGAACCAATAGCATCACCGAAGCGACCAGCAGAATCGTCGTGTAGGTGCTGGAGGTGTCTTCGTTGTGTTCTTGCTCTTTGAAACGTAATCCACCGACGAATACGGCGATGCCCAGCAGTACGTTCATGTCCACGATCACGGCCGAGATGATACCGCCTTTGACCGTCTCCAGCCCGTCTCCACCGCCGTGGGTACCCTCGAGGAGAATCATGAAAAGAAGGAGGATTTCCACCGCGACGGCACTGAAAGTCAGAACGAAACTGGCATAAGGTTCTTGCAACCGTTCCGCCAGAATTTCGGCGATTTCCGACACGGTGAAGGAGAATGCGGCGATGGCGATTCCAGCAAAAAGCGTGGCGAGATAGGGTTGGGAAAAGTGATGGAAAAGAAAGGCCATGGCACCGAAGAGGATGCCGGCCATGAGATCCCAGTAATCTTCGATAAACTCGGAGAAACGGGAAGGGGAAGGGTCCGACGATACGTCGTTTGCCATTTAGAACAATCCTTGAGTTCGATAGGGGGAGCGACCGAGACCGTAGCGGGTCAGAAGTGTCAAAAAGCGATCCTTCGTCATCCCGACGATCATCATGTATCCGGGATTTTTGAGGAAGGTCGCCGTTTTTTCGGCCAGATCCCTCTCCCCATCGTAATGTATGGTTGTCGATTTTATAGCACATTCCAACTTAATTTGACTTGGTAGAAGAAGAGTACGTCGCGTCCATGCAATTCGCTGAAAATGGTCCATGCACCCACAGTGAGGGCGATCGACAAGCAACAAAAGGTGTGTCGCTTCCTCGGGAGCCGTCTCTCGTCCCCAGCTATCCAGATAGAGCGGCATGGCCGTATCCGTGTATTCCACATGTGCTGGATCGTAAGGGCAAGAGAGGCTTTTCAATGTCGCGATCGCTTCGAGAAAAGGATCGAGCAGGCAGGGAAGAAGCGGAAGTTGGGGGTAGTAACGCTCTTCAAGTATCAAGGAGGTGCGAAAGGGCGTTTGAGCGACGACTTTCACCATCGAAGGTGCGAAGGATGGAGGCAGTGGTACGACACCGATACGGTCGAGAAAAACGTGGTCGGCACAGATGATCGGACGCTCGGGATCGCTCCGTAGGAGCATCTTGCTCATCTCCAGCGCTGAAGCGTCGAGAATGTGACAGGCTCCGGGACGAGCGATGGAAGCGATGAAAAGTAGCGTCGGGCGTTCGACCAGAACGACGGTCCGGGGATTTTCGACGAGCCAAGGTCGTAGAAGTCGGGGGAGGGCTTCGGAAGTATCGGGCCAGCGGATCCAAGCCACCTCGTCGTCGGCTATTGGAAGTTTGAAATCCGCGGCGATGCCATAGGCTCCCGCCGCCAAGGCCTCCGATATTTCCGTCGGGTCGGTGGCGATAAATAGCGAACCTCTCGTCACCTCCTTGATCGTGAGGGCGATACCCTCGAAACGGGACACGGCGGGGTTGTTGAGGAGGCTTCCGCCGGTAGCGGCCAGCACCGTTTCGATACGTATCGACACTTAACCGATCGATGCGCCCGGTTTTCGCGGTTTTTCAGGACGCACGAGGCAAAGGCCTTCATCGTCTTTGGCGGCCAGGAGCATCCCTTCGGAGATCATTCCCATCAATTTGGCGGGTTTGAGATTGGCGACGACACACACTTGGGTGCCGACCAGTTCGTCGGGTCCGTACCACTCTTTGATCCCCGCTACGATCTGGCGGGGTGTGGCTTCTCCCAGATCGACCTGCAGTCGAAGAAGTTTTTTGCTCTTTGCGACCGCTTCGACTTCGACGACGGTACCGACTTTCAGTTCGACTTGAAAAAACTGGTCGATCGTGATCAGATTGTCAGAAGTTTCGATGTCCGATACGCCTTCGTCTTTTTTGGACGCCTTGGATGCCTTCTCTTTTTTCGCCGACGTTTCGTTTTGGGCCTTTTCCGAGGGGGTCGCGACCAATGGCTCTTCGATACGGGGGAATAGAGGTGGGATTTTTTGGATCGTGAAATCCTCGAGCAACTCTTTGTCTTGGATCAAACGTCTGTAGCTTGCCGTATCGATCGTGAATCCAAGGGCGTTGGCGATGGTTTGGGTCGTTTTGGGCATGAAAGGGTGGAGCAAGACGCTCACTTTGGCGAGTATGTTGGCGACCAAAGCGATCGTCGCCATCGCTTCCTCCTCCTTGCCCTCTTTCATTTTGACCCAGGGCATGGCACTATCGATCGCTTTGTTGGCGATGCGCAGACTTTTCCAAAGCTCTTCGAGGTACCGATTGGTCTGTACTTCGTAAAGGTAGGATTCGACGCCGGCGAAGATCGCCTCCGCCTCTTTGAGATCGGTTTCGTGATGGCGTGCGACCCCATCGCTTTTGACGGCATAGTCGAAGTATTTGCCGCTCATACCGATGATACGGTTGAGAAGATTGCCCAAATCGTTGCCCAGGTCCGAATTGATACGGTCGATCAGCGCCCTTTGGCTGAAGTCCCCATCTTGGCCGAAGGGG
>CAZORY010000107.1:0-5910 GCA_964582435.1 uncultured Campylobacterales bacterium | reverse complement strand
CCGGAGTCGGCGGATGCGGCAATCACCGGATTTTCATCGCCGATACTTACAACGACAAAGTCAAAGCGTTCGATCCGCTGACCGGGCGAACCATGACGTTGGTGGACGAACTCTCGATGCCTACGGGCGTCGCGAAAGAGGGATGTCGACTCGCCATCGTCGATTCGGTGGAAAGCAGTCTCGTACTTTTCGATCTTACAACTTTCGAGAAAGAGAGGATCACGATCGTATGAATCTATTGGTCAGTGCTCTGGAACCTTCGGCCAACGTCCATCTCAAAGAGGTGCTCGATCGACTCGACGGCGTGAGGATTACGGGTGTTTTCGATCGACGTTTCGGCGAGCCGCTTTATGGAATGGAAGCCTTTTCGGTCATGGGTTTCGTGGATGTTTTCGCCAAATATCGGCTCGGCAAGCGAGCGATCGGTGCCATGGTCGAAGAGGCCGGCCGCTGCGAGAAGGTGTTGTTGATCGACGCACCCGCTTTCAATCTACCGTTGGCCCAAGCGATCAAAGCGCGTTACCCGAACAAAGAGATCGTCTACTATATCTTGCCCAAAGTGTGGGCTTGGAAAAAGGGGCGGGCCAAAAAAGTGATGCGCTATTGCGACCGCTTGGCGGCGATCTTCCCTTTCGAAAAGCGCTTCTACCCGAGTGCCGAGTATGTGGGCAATCCACTCCTCGACGAAATCGAAGGGGGTCGAAAGCCCGACGAAGATCGAGAGACGATCGCCTTTTTGCCAGGCAGTCGCCAAGGAGAGGTGACCCGTTTGATGCCCATCTTCCGAAAGGTGGCCGAAAGCATGACGGGATGTCGAGCGCTGTTGGCGATCCCCCCTTTCATCGACGACGCCAAGATCCCCGAATGGTATGGGGATACGTCGGATTTCACGATCGTACGCGATGCCCACGAAGCGATCCGTAGAAGTCATTTCGCATATGTATGCAGCGGGACCGCGACCTTGGAGACGGCTCTGATCGGCACCCCGTTCGTTTCGGTCTACAAAGCCCGATCGATCGATTACGCCATCGGCAACGCCATCGTCAAACTCCCTTACAAAGGGTTGGCCAACATTATTTTCTATTTCGCGGGCAAAGAGCCTTTGCATCCCGAGCTCTTTCAAAAGGAGGTGACTCCCGACAATCTGTTGCGCCATTACGAGAGGCTTGATCGCGACCGTTTCACGCGAGCCGCCGACGAACTGCGCCGGCTGTTGGATCACGGAAGCGCCCAAAAAGTGGCCGATATGGTACAATTTTGACGATTCAAACAAGCAAGGAGTGCGACGATGGGAATTTTTGGAGGGTGTGAGAAAGAGCGTGCCGAGATCGAAAGATTGCGCGCCGAAGTGGCCCGTCTCGAGGAGGAAAAGAGTGCATTGCAAAACGAGGTCGCGAGCTTACGGGCACGCCCGGTCGCTTCGGTCGACGAGAAAGAGGAGTACGATCGGGCGATCATCGACACGCTGATCGCAGCGTACGAAGATGGCGTGACCTTTCTTCAGAAAGTTTTGGAAGGTGAGACGGAACTCCTGGAGGAGGCGGATGCGACCAACCAAAAAACGGCCAATCGTATCGTCAACGTCAAGAGTCAGCGCAACGTCATCGACGGGGCGGTCGAAGAGATCGTCGCCCAGACCAATCAGCTCGAAAGCGGCTCACAAGCGCTGGACGAGAGCGTCAATTCGATCAACGATATCATCACACTGATCAAGGATATTTCCGACCAGACCAACCTCCTCGCCCTCAACGCCGCGATCGAAGCGGCCAGAGCCGGCGAGCATGGCCGAGGATTCGCCGTCGTGGCCGATGAGGTGCGCAAGCTCGCCGAGCGGACGCAAAAAGCGACGATGGAAGTGGAGATCAATATCGGAACACTCAAGCAAAACTCTGCCGATATCGTCGAATCGACCGACCACTTCCGTCGAAAAGCGCAGGAGATCGAAGAGACGCTGCTCAAATTTTTCGAAGAGCTCGATTTCGTCATCGGAAACTCCGAGCGTATCAGTGCCATCACCCGCGACCTACTCAACGAGATCGGGGTGGCCAACGGCAAGATCGACCATATCCTTTTCAAGCTCCTCGCCTACAAAGCCTTCCTCTACGATCAAGAGGCGCAGTTGCTCGACGAGACGCAATGCCGCTTCGGGCGGTGGTTCGCCCAAGCCAAGGAAGCGATCGCCGACGATCCGAAAACGATCGGCGACCTGGAGCGCTATCATCGTATCGTCCATCAAGGGGCGAAGACGGCGATAAAGTTGTGGCGTGAAGGCAAATACGACGAAGCCATCGCGAACCTCAAAGAGGTCGAACATGCCAGCGAAGAGGGTTTTCAAGCCCTCTATCGCAGTTTCGTCAACCATAGAAAATAGGGGACTTTATGCAAAAAGAACCGATGACCGAATATGGCTACAAAAAGCTGGCCGAAGAGTTGGAATATCTCAAGTCCACCGCACGGGCCGAAGTGGCCGCGGAGATTCAAAAAGCCAGAGAGTTGGGGGATTTGAAAGAGAACGCCGAATATCATGCCGCCAAGGAGAAACAGGGGCTGATGGAGGCGCGTATCGCCGAGTTGGAAGATATCTTGGGGCGTGCGCAAGTGATCGATCCTTCTCAACTCGCCCATAAACGGGTCAGTTTCGGCTCGACGGTGACGCTGATCGACCTGGATACCGACGAGGAGGTGCGCTACACGATCGTGGGCGCCAGTGAAGCCAATCCCGACAAAGGGCTCATCTCTTACCATTCGCCCTTGGCCAGGCAGTTGATCGGCAAGGAGCCGGGCGACGAGGTCCACGTACGTCTGCCCGGCGGCGAACGTGAATACGAGATCGAGCAGGTCTGCTACCAAGATATCTGCTTCGGAGTGTAGGCATGGTACCTGTCGCGATCATCGGGGCCAGCGGGTTTACAGGGTTGGAGCTGATAAAGATTTTGCTTCAGCATCCCGAATTCGAGCCGGTTTACGTCGCCACCAGCGAGGGAGGAACGAAGCTGGAGACACTGCATCCTTCGTTGGCGGGTGTGGCTTCGATGCCTGTGGAAAAAGCGGATCCCGACAAGGTGGCGGAAATGGCGCAGATAGCTTTTTTGGCCTTGCCTCACAAAACGGCGATGGGGTTCGCGGCGGCACTGTTGGATCGTGGGGTGAAGGTGGTCGATCTCTCCGCGGATTATCGGCTCAAGCGGGAGGCGTACGAGAGATACTATTGCGCTCATGAAGATCCCGGCCACTTGAAAGAGGCGGTCTACGGCCTGCCCGAATTCTATCGTCAAAAGGTGAAAGAGGCCCGACTGGTGGCCAACCCGGGGTGTTATCCGACCGCTTCGCTATTGGGGCTGCTGCCGTTCATTCCCTACATCAAAGCCGACACTCCCATCTTCATCGACGCCAAAAGCGGCGTCAGCGGGGCAGGCAAAAAGCTCTCCTCCACGACCCACTACGTGACGATCAACGAAAACATCTTCGCCTACAACCCGATCGAGCATCGCCACGCTCCGGAAATCTCGGAAAAGATCGAAGAACTCTTCGTCACCAAAGTGGCGGTCAATTTCGTACCTCATCTACTTCCGGTGACGCGGGGCATGCTTTGTAGCGTCTATATGCAGCTTGAAAACGCTCTCGATCCGTTGAAAATACTCGAAGAGTTCTATGCAGGGGAGGCTTTCGTCAGGGTACGTGGCAATCCGGTCGATATCAAATCGGTCGCCGGGACCCATTTTTGCGATCTGTTCGCACAGTGCAACGGGACTTCTCTCTTCGTCTCCAGTGCCATCGACAATCTCCTACGCGGGGCCAGTTCGCAAGCCGTGGTCAACGCCAATTTGATGGCCGGTTTCGAAGAGTCCACCGGCATTCCTCGTTTCGCCTATGTCCCGTGAACCTTTCGAGCTCGAAGAGGGGGCTTGGTTGTTCGCCGACGCCCATTACGCCTCTTACAACACCGGCTTCTACGATTTTTTCTCGGCCCTGGGCGAAAACGATCTACCGCCGCAGATCGTGCTGATGGGGGATATTTTCGACCTGCTTTTCGGTTTTTCGTCCCATTCGATTGAAAGAAATCGAAAAATGGTCGATCTTTTACAACGCATAAGCAAAGAGACGGACGTGGTCTACCTCGAAGGGAACCACGATTTCGGTCTTCGTCCGATCTTCGCGGAGACGATGCGAGTCGTCTCCCGGCGGGAGCAACCGTTGATGGCGATGTGCCAAGGCGTGCGAATCGCTTTGCATCACGGCGACGTGTTGCAAGGAAGCGGATACGAACTCTACACCGCTTTGATCCGCCATCGATGGATCGATCGCTTGCTCGAAGCGGTCGATATCCGTACGGGTGGTGCGATCATCACGCGTCTGGAGAGGTACAACAAGGCCAAACGCCCCTGCTACCGCATCGAAGATTTCGAAGAGCGGGTGCGCAGACGGATGAAGAGATTGCGACGGCGGTACGTGTTCGACCTATGGGTCGAAGGGCATTATCATCAAGACAGAAGTTTTTCATTAGATGGTGTCTCGTATCGCAACCTTCCCGCTTTCGCCTGCGATGGCGGGTGGATGGAACTGAAATTGATGGACGATCGAATCGTTTTCGAAAAAAAGGAAGCAAATGGGGTCTAAAAACGATGTCCTGCAGGTAGGGACCAACGAACTGGAACTGGTCGATTTTCGTATCTTCAAAGAGGAAGACGGAAAAGTCTACGAAGGGATTTACGGCATCAACGTTTCGAAAGTGAGGGAGATCATCAAATATCCCAAACTGACGGAACTTCCTGGCGTGCCTGAATTTATCGAAGGGATTTTCGACTTGCGAGGGGTGGTGATCCCCGTCGTCGATCTCGCCAAATGGATGGAGATCAAAACTCCCAAAGAACAAGAGATCCATCCCCGTGTCATCATCGCCGAATTCAACAACATCCTGATCGGTTTCGTCGTCCATGAAGCCAAACGGATCCGGCGGATCAGTTGGAGCGATATCGAACCGGCCTCGTTCAGTTCAGGACATGGAGTGTTGGACAAGAGCAAGATCACGGGAGTGACGCGTATCGAAAACGATGAAGTGTTGCTTATCCTCGATCTCGAGAGTGTGGTGGAGGATTTGGGTTTCTATCATCCCGATGTGGATACGGAGGTGGAGATCGAAACGTTCACGGGGATGGCGATGATCCTGGACGATAGTTTGACCGCCAGAAAAATCGTGAAAGATGCATTGCAGAAAATGGGTTTCAAAGTCGTCGAAGCCAAAGACGGTGAAGAGGGGTTGGAACGATTGGAAGAGTTGTACAAAATCTATGGGGACGATTTGTCCAAAGAGCTAAAAATCATCGTCTCGGATGTGGAGATGCCCCGTATGGACGGCTTTCACTTCGCCGCCAAGATCAAAGACGACAAACGATTTGCCCAAATTCCTATCGTATTCAACTCCTCCATCAGCGACCATTTCAGTGAAGAGCGTGGCAAGGAAGCGGGAGGTGAAGGCTATATGGTGAAATTCGACGCCAACGTTTTCTACTCCGAAATTTCGAAGATCGTACGCTCGCATATCAAACAGGCGTCATAAAGGAAGTATCATGGATGAATTCGAAGAGATATTGGAAGATTTTCTGATCGAAGCGTTCGAGATGATCGAACAGCTCGACAACGATTTGATCGAGCTGGAAACGTCGCCGGACGATTTGGATCTTCTTAACCGTATTTTCCGAGTGGCCCATACGATCAAGGGGTCGAGCTCGTTCCTCAATTTCGACGTGTTGACCCACTTGACGCACCATATGGAAGACGTCCTCAACAAAGCACGTCGTGGCGAGTTGGTCATCACACCCGATATCATGGACGTGGTATTGGAATCCACCGACAAGATGAAAGCTCTGCTCGATCATATCAAAGAGACGGGGAGTGACGAGGGGGCACTGG
>CAZORY010000106.1:0-5968 GCA_964582435.1 uncultured Campylobacterales bacterium | reverse complement strand
CAATCGTGGCCCACAGGGTCAAAACCGTTTTTTCGAACCACTTTACGAGCTTTGTGAAAAAAACGGCATCGATTATCTGATCATCGAAGAACCGGAGCTTTTCAAAAAAACTATCCGTAACGAACGGGCACAACCTTTCGACCTGCCGTTGGTCCTGATTTTGTTACTCAGAAAATGGCTGCCATTGAAAAACTACGACTCCTTTCAGCAAAGAGAATGGCGGATCGCTAGGATTTTACGTCCCTTGTTGTTCCGAAAGTTTCATTTCGATCATTTTGTCGTGCTTTCCAACAGTATGCTCGGATTTTTTCGAGGATTAGAACCGGAAGCGAAACTCTACGACTATCAACATGGCCTCATCTTTTCGAATCATACGGGATATTTCTCGAACGACGGCAAACCGGCAGAACATATCCTATCCAACGACGTGCATCTGTTACTGTATGGAGAAGGTTTTCGCAAGGTATTGCTCAAGTCCGACGGTAGCGACTATTATCGAACCCATACGCATATCCTTGGGCAAGATTCCAATGTCCCCACGACACCTATCTCGTCGCGAAAAAAAATTATCGCTTTTTCATTGCAATTTACTTGTGCGGATGAATTTGGCCATGCCCAACAAGAGTGGCTGGATATCATCGACCGTTTCCTAAGTGCCAACGAAAAGTTTTTCACAAAAGAAAACATACGATTTCGCCTCAAGCACCATCCCAGATTCAACGATTGCATGGATCTTTCATCGTTGGAAAGATTTCCTTTCGTATCCTTCTTCGATGGCGGGCTCGACGAATTTTTCGACGAAACGTTCTTACATTTGACCTTTTACTCCACCACTTTGTTCGATGCCGCGGCACGAGACATCCCCACCATCTTGTGGAAACACGACTACTCTTATGCCGATATATTCATCGATGATTTCGACTATCCGCTAGGTGTGACGGAAACGACGGAGATCGTCCCTAGCATCGCCCGATGGATACGGATCGATGAAAAGTACGAGTCGATGTGCCACACGATTCATCAATGGTATCGGACTATTTTCTCGCCATTGAACGAAGAAGTGTTTCTTTCGCTATTTAGGGGGAGCTATGAAAAAAATTAGGATTTTTCTCGGAGGGTATATCAACTTCATCAACGCACAAAATCTCAACTGTAGAGCCCTCACCCAACATTTGGACAAAGAGCGATTCAAAGTCGGTGCGATGACTCTTTATAGTGGTTCCCTCTCCTTGCCAAATATCGAAGGATTACGTCTGTTCCATGTGGGATATCCCTATCGATTCACCAAATACATCGCCTTTTTGCGGGGAATTTTATGGGCCGACGTTGTCTATCTTCCAAAAGGTGAAATCTGTGGCTGGAACAAATTCTGGATCAAGGCTTTGAAAAAGAAAAGCTTCCGCACCGTCGAAGGCATATTCCCCGACTACGTCATTGCGGAGATTGAAGCACATGGCATGAGCTACGAAGACTTCCTCGCATCCTTTCGCGGATACGATCGGCTCTTTTCCATTACAAAATTCGTCAAAGATTACAACGAGAAGAATCACGGGATCGTCACGGACGATAAAATACTCTATCTCGGCTCGGATATTGAAATATTTTTGAATCGACACAAAAAAATCGAAAAGCTACACCATATCGTTTTCATTGGTCGGCTCAAAAAACGAAAAGGCATTTACGACGTTCTAAAAATCGCTGAAACGTTTCCAAACCTCAACTTCTCTATAGTCGGAAACGGCGAAGAAGAGGAGATTCTCAAGCTTGCCATCGCGAAAAAAAATCTCCGTAATGTCGAGCTTTTAGGCACTCTCACACACGAAGAGCTCGCTTCGAAACTTAAAAATATGGATCTACACCTGTTCCCTTCCCGTTCCGAAGGGTTTCCGAAAGTGACCCTTGAAACGGCTGCCGCCGGTGTTCCATCCCTCGTATATGACGACTATGGTGCCGACGAATGGATCACCCATGGCAAGAACGGTTATGTCGTCCACACCCTTGAGGAAATGATCGAAACGATCCGCCGATTGGAAAAAAATCCCGAAGAACTCGATAGAGTCTCCAAAAACGCCGTCGAAATGGCACGCCGCTTCGATTGGAAGGTGGTCGTCAAAGATTGGGAAGAGGTGATTGAGCGACTCTACAACGAGAAATAGATATAATGTCTATCATTTTTTTACAGGAAATCCCAATGAAGGGCGTACTCGGATGACCCATCTCAAACAACTCGAAGCCGAAAGTATCTATATATTACGAGAAGTGGCCGCCACTTTTTCCAATCCGGTCATGATGTATTCCATCGGTAAAGATAGCTCGGTCATGCTCCATTTGGCAATGAAAGCGTTCTATCCCGCCAAGCCTCCCTTTCCCTTGCTGCACGTGGATACTCTTTGGAAATTCCGCGAAATGATCGAGTTTCGCGATCGGCGGGTGAAAGATCTTGGGGTGGATTTGATCGTCCATACCAATCCAGAGGGGATCGAGATGGGTATCAATCCGTTCGTTCACGGCTCTAAAGTCCATACGGACATCATGAAAACCCAAGCTCTCAAACAGGCTCTCGACGAAGGAGGCTACGACGCCGTGATCGGGGGTGCCCGTCGAGACGAAGAGAAGAGTCGGGCCAAAGAGCGCATCTTCTCTTTCCGAGACAAAAGACACCGCTGGGATCCCAAAAATCAGCGGCCGGAGTTATGGAACCTCTTCAACACCAAAATCGACAAGGGTGAGAGCGTACGCGTCTTCCCCCTTTCCAACTGGACGGAACTGGATATTTGGCAGTACATCTATCTCGAAAACATTCCGATCGTTCCTCTCTACTTCGCCAAAGAGCGCCCCGTCGTCGAATACGAAGGGGCCAAGATCATGGTGGACGACGATAGAATGCCCGAAGAACTTCGAAAAAAGGCGAAGATGGAAACGGTTCGTTTCCGAACGTTGGGCTGCTATCCCTTGAGTGGTGCCATAGCGTCGAACGCTTCTACTCTTCCTGAAATCATCCAGGAGATGTTGCTAAGCCGCAACAGCGAAAGAGAAGGCCGTCTCATCGACAAAGACCAGGAAGGCTCGATGGAAAAGAAAAAGATGGAGGGGTATTTTTAGACGATTGCCGATAGATTCATAGTTGGTAATGGGAGTGTTTATGAAGTGTAAGAGTTTGGATATTTGGAAAAGGTCTAGTAGAACTTGCAGTGATATTTTCGTCTATTTTAAAAATCAATATGACTCGTAGCCCTTTATCCGTAGCGAGTCATATCACTGAAGGCGTAGAAAAAATATCGAACAAAGATACTATTCGTTTTTTTTGATATTGTGAGAGGTTCTATCGCTGAAGTACAAACACAAATTTATATGGCAACGAATGGATAAATGGATATCGAAAATGGTCACATCGTTTATAAAAAGTATAAGGCAAGAGCAATGAATGAAAAAACTAACGACTACCGTCTATCGTCTATCGACTCTTTAGAGAGTTACTTAAACGAGCATGAACACAAAGACATGCTCCGTTTCATCACTTGCGGCAGCGTGGACGACGGCAAATCGACGCTGATCGGACGATTGCTCTATGACAGCAAGATGATCTTCGAAGATCAGTTGACGGCGGCAAAAAGCGAAACGAAAAAATACGGTACCGTCGGGGAAGAGTCGGAGATCGATTTCGCTCTACTCATAGACGGTCTACAGAGCGAGCGAGAGCAAGGGATCACGATCGACGTGGCCTACCGATTTTTCACGACCGACCGGCGCAAATATATCATCGCCGACACCCCCGGACACGAACAATATACTCGCAACATGGTCACGGGTGCCAGTACCGCGGATCTAGCCGTCATTCTCATAGATGCGCGAAAAGGTGTACTCACCCAAACAAGGCGCCACTCCTTTCTGGTCAGCTTGTTGGGAATCCGCAATATCCTGGTCGCCGTGAACAAAATGGATCTCGTAGACTACGATGAAGAGACTTTCAAGGGAATCGTCGAAGATTATCGTAAAATGTACAGTCAATTGAGGGTCTCGCTACCCTATAAGAAATTCGAACAGCAAATCGACTTCATTCCCCTTTCGGCACTCAAAGGTGACAATGTCGTCGAAAAATCCAAACGCATGGCCTGGTACGAAGGCAAGCCCTTGCTGGAATATCTGGATACCGTCGAAGTGAAAAAGGCCTCCTTCCAAGCCTTTCGCTATCCCGTGCAATATGTCAACCGACCCCATCTGGATTTCAGAGGTTTCGCCGGTACCATCGCTTCCGGAACCATCGCAGAGGGTGATCCCATCGTCGTTTACCCCTCGATGAAACGCACCCATGTCAAAGAGATCGTCCATCCTCAAAACCCTGAAGACAAAACTCCGACGTCATCCTCCAACGAAGCGTACGCCCCCATGGCGATCACCCTGACATTGACGGACGAAATCGACATATCCAGAGGCGACCTGATCGCCAAAGCTGATGAAAAAGAGCCCTATCTCGGCGACGCTTTCGAAGCGATGCTCGTCTGGATGGATGAAGAGCCCCTCAAAAACAGAGATTATATCCTCAAACTCTACGCCAAGGAGACAAACGCGAGAATCGCCCGAATCCTTTTCAAACGGGATGTCAACGAGTGGGAAAAGCTCGAAACCAAAATCCTGGAACTCAACGATATCGCCCGTGTCAAAATCGATTTGGACGAGCAAGTGGCCTTCGATCTGTATGAGCAGAACAAACGTACCGGTGCTTTTATCCTGATCGACAAAATCACCAACAACACCGTCGCCGCTGGCATGATCGCAGGTGCGGCCACCAAGCAGAAACAGTCTCGTATCTATTCGGAAGCCGAAATCGCTCTCAACGCCTTTATCCGAGAACACTATCCCGAATGGGAATGCCTACCGATCGGGGAGAGAGAATGAGAAGGTCAGCTCTGTTTCGGACGCGATCTTTCGAACGGCGAAAAGGCGTAGAGACATCGGCATCGATGCGACCCTTGATCTCTCACACCACCGACGTGCCTTATTGAACAATGTATCGAGAAACCAACCTTCGATCCGTCGCCAAGGGTGTCAGCTGGCGCTTCGTCGCCACAGGAACGACGGTCACGATCGTTTTCATTTTTTTCGGTCGTCTCGATCTGGCCATCGCTGCCGGGGTGATCGAAACCGTTCTCAAAATCGCTCTTTATTGGGGGCATGAAAAGATTTGGCAGCGAATCCGCTGGGGGAAAAAACGGATCGAACCTTTCAACCTCTGGTTCACCGGTCTTCCCCTCTCCGGAAAAACCACGATCGCCGACAAAGTCTACGAGCGACTCCAAAGCCTCGATATCCCCATCGAACGGATCGATTCGAGAGACATACGAGAACTCATCCCCAACGTGGGCTATAGCCGAGAAGAGCGCAATCGGCACCTAAAACGCGTCGGCCACCTGATCCAGACCTTGCAAAAAAACTCCATCTCCACCGTCGCTTCTTTCGTCTCCCCCTACCGCGAATCGCGCAAAATCATCCGGACCATGGTCAAAAACAATATCGTCGTCTACGTCAAAGCCACACCGGAAACCTGTCGAGCAAGAGACTACAAAGGCGTCTACGAAAAAGCGCTCAAAGGCGAACTCAAAAACTTCACCGGTGTCGACGATGTCTACGAAGAGCCCCAACACGCAGAAATCGTCATCGATACCGAAACGACCGATCCCGATACCGCCGCCCTACGTATTTTTCAATATGTCAAAAAGCATTACGTGAAATGACCATGTCACAAAATCATCGTTTGAAAGCTAGGTACTCATGAAAGAAAACATCGTTCCCCATCCGCACCATATCACGAAGGCCGATCGAGCCGCGATCAAAAGCCAGCGACCCTGTATCCTTTGGTTTACAGGATTGAGCGGTAGTGGCAAAAGCACGATCGCAAACGCCGTGGAACAAGAACTTTGGCGAATGGGACGACACACTTATCTACTCGACGGCGACAACATTCGAAGCG
>CAZORY010000105.1:0-6105 GCA_964582435.1 uncultured Campylobacterales bacterium | reverse complement strand
CGAGCCCCCGGGAGCACGTAACCGTATCGCGCTGACGGGCTTGACGATGGCGGAATATTTCCGTGACGAAATGGGTCTAGACGTTTTGATGTTCATCGACAACATTTTCCGCTATGCGCAGGCAGGTTCCGAGATGTCGGCGTTGCTTGGACGTATTCCTTCGGCGGTCGGTTATCAGCCGACGTTGGCGAGCGAGATGGGTCGCCTTCAAGAGCGGATCACATCCACGACGAAGGGTTCGATCACGTCCGTCCAAGCCGTCTACGTACCCGCGGACGACTTGACCGACCCGGCACCCGCTTCGGTATTCGCGCACCTCGATGCGACGACGGTTCTCAACCGTAAAATCGCCGAAAAAGGTATCTATCCCGCTGTGGATCCTCTCGATTCGACGAGCCGTATGCTCGATCCCGTCATCATCGGAGAGGAGCACTATCAAGTGGCCCGTGGCGTACAGAGCGTCTTGCAAAAATATAAAGATTTGCAAGACATCATCGCGATCCTCGGTATGGACGAACTCTCCGAAGAGGATAAAAAGACCGTCGAACGTGCCCGTAAGATCGAGCGCTTCCTTTCTCAGCCTTTCTTCGTCGCGGAAGTTTTCACCGGAAGCCCTGGAAAGTACGTCACCCTCGAAGAGACGATCAAAGGCTTCAAAGGTCTTCTCGAAGGCGAATACGACGATCTTCCCGAAGCGGCGTTCTATATGGTCGGAAGTATGGACGAGGCGATCGAAAAAGCCGAGAAACTCAAAGCCAAAGCCTCTTGACGGCCATGCCGTCATGGTAGAGGCATCCTGACCAAAGGACAACCATGGAGACAATGAAACTAGAAATCGTCACCCCACATGGAAAGATTTTCGAAGGTGACGTACGATCCGCCACTTTTCCCGGTGCGGAGGGAGAGTTCGGCGTCCTTCCCGAACACGCGTCGTTGGTATCGCTTTTGGAAGCGGGCGTGATCGAAATCGAAAAGGCCGACGGGTCGAAAGAGTCGATCGTCATCGATTCGGGGTATGTCAAAGTCGACGAAAACAAAACCCTCGTCGTCGTCGAAGGTGCCGTACCGATCGTCGGCGCCACCGAAAGCGAGATCGCCAAAGCGATCCAAGAGGCCAAGGAACTCGTAAGAAAGGCGAGCAACTCCGATTTCGCCATCGCCAACGTCGAAGCGAAAGTCGAAACTGCCGCCAAAACAAGATTCTGATCGATGATCGACATCATCATCGGTTATGTCGACCGAAGTAGTCCCATTACGCTGGCAGTGTTGGGGCTGCTCTCTTTCTATCTATTGCTCACTGTCTGGACGTTCGTCTATCGCTACCTCTCCCTCTCCCGATGGCTCGCCAAAGAGAAAGATTCGATGGAGCAGATGCATATGGGGGCAGCCAGTGTCTCTCAAGCGTCCATTCTCAAAGCCTGTATGAAAAAGTCACCCAGTGCCGATGCCCGTCTGTTGGAAATGTGTGAATATGCCGCGACGAAAGAGGCGACGAAAGGATTGACGCTCCTTTCGATGATCGCCAGCACTTCCCCCTTCATCGGCCTTTTCGGTACGGTCATTTCCATCCTCGAGGCTTTCGCGGGTCTGGGTATTCAAAAGAGTGCGACCCTCGGCGTCGTCGCGCCCGCTATCAGCGAAGCGCTCGTCGCGACGGCGGCGGGAATTTTCGTCGCGGTCTTCGCCTATAGTTTCCACCTTTTGCTCAAACGGCGAGCTTTCGAACTCTCCACCGTCATCGCGATGCAGATCGATATGCTTTTGGCAGGGAAAAGACGCGATTAGGACCATGCGATACGAATGGGACGAAAAACCGGAACTCAATATCACGCCGTTGGTGGATATCATGCTGGTTTTGATGGCTATTTTGATGGTGACGGCTCCTACCATCGTCTACGAAGAGAACATCACGCTCCCACAAGGTTCCAAAACCAAAGCCTTTCAAAAGGTCAAATCGATCGATTTGAGTATGGATGCCAAGGGGAACATTCACTTTATGAAAAATCGATACGATAAACTCTCCTTTCCCGATGTCTTTTTGCTCAAGACGCAGCATCTTGAAAAAACGATTCCCGTCTATATCCGTGCCGACGAGCGACTTCCTTACAAGGATGTGATGTTTTTGCTAAAAACTGTCAAAGAGGCGGGGTTTTACAAAGTCTCTCTCGTGACGGATGGATAAAGAGAGTGGATGATGGATCGGGACGGTCGATACTTTTTTTTAGGCGGTATCGCGGCGATCGCTTTCTATCTGGCACTCGCTTTTTTGTTGATTCTTTTTTTCAACGACTATCGCCACAACAAGCGTTACGTTCCCAAACAGACCCAATCGGTCCAAGTCTTTTTGGCGATGTCGCCTCCGGTCAAGACCAAACCCGTCCCCCACACACCCATCTCCAAGCCTACGCCGAAAAAGGCGCCACCGAAACCCAAAACGAAACCTGTCGTGAAAAAAGCGTCTCATGCATCCTCTAAAAAAGCGAGCCGGCCCCGTCCCGTTCCGATCGCCTCTTTGTTCAAAGGGATCAAGGTCGACGAACCGGTTCCACAAAGCGCGCGTCTAGCCAATGCACCCCGTATCAAGTATCGAAAAAAGAGTCCGCAACAGCAGACGCCGCGTCGCCGTGCCGAAGAACTTGTCAAAGATATCAATCTCACCAAGCCTAGCATCACGATGCGATCGAAAGCCTCCGGACAAGGGGAGGTGGACGCTTATATGTCCAAACTCTACGGGATCTTGTACGGATCGTGGCATCCTGCAGCGATTTACGCCGGTTCGACGGCGACGGTACGCCTCAAGATCGCACCTGATGGGAGTTTTTCCTATCGGCTTCTATATCCGTCGGATAATCAAGGCTTCAACGAGAGCCTGATAGAATATCTCGATGGACTGCAAAGAAGCAAATTGCCTTCCCACAAACGAGACAAAACCCTCGTGATCGATGTCGAATTCAAAGCCAAGGAGTAGGCGTGCGTAAACTGTTGGTTATCTTTTTTTCAGTCGTGGCGCTGATGGCCTCGGATGCAACGCTGGAGATCGTCAAGTCGGCGGACAACCGTCCCAGTGTCACGATGCAAGACGCTTCCACATTCGGTACGGATACGATTCGACGTAAATTTTTCAGGCTTGTCATGGGCGATTTGAAAGTGACGGCCCACTTCAAAGTCGAGGATACCTATCGCCATTGTGATTACGACGCGATGGTCGATCCGATGCTCAAATCCTATCGTTATCTCTTGCGCTATCGCTTTAGAGAGGGGACGGGGCAGGATCTTTTTTTGGATGTCCGAGCGTACGAAATGCCCGAGGCTTTACCGATTTTCGAGCGCAGTTACCGGGTCTCCAACCGAGCGCGTTATCCATTTTTGATCCATTCGGCGATCATCGATTTCAACGATTTTCTAAAGATGCCTAGCGTGGCTTGGATGAAACGATACGTGGTCTTTTCCGAATATGCCGGCCCACGTCTGGCCGATATCGTGATCGCCGACTATACGCTCACCTATCGCAAACGGATCGTCAGCGGAGGACTCAACATCTTTCCCAAATGGGCCGATCGGGATCAAAGAGGTATCTACTATACGCATGTCGGGAGTCGCCCTATCCTTTATCACTACAACATCTACACCGGACAACGGCGCAAAGTGGCGGTCTCGGATGGGATGCTCATCTGTTCCGACGTCAGTCGAGACGGACGAAAACTTTTACTGACGATGGCCCCCGGCGGTCAGCCCGACATCTATCAGTACCATTTGGATAGCGGCATGAAAGAGCGGCTCACGTTCTATTCGGGTATCGATGTCTCCGGTCAGTATATCGATGGAGAGCGAAGAGTCGCCTTCATCTCCGATCGTCTGGGATACCCCAACGTTTTCGCCCTGACCATTGGCCGTAGAGGGGTCCAACAACTCGTCTATCATGGACGCAACAACAGTTCGTGCAGTGCGCATGGGCACTATATCGTCTACAGTAGCAGGGAGACGGACAACGCATTCGGTGCCAATACGTTCAATCTCTATCTCATTTCGACACAGAGCGACTATATCAGACGTCTGACCGCCAGTGGAGTCAACCAGTTCCCCAAATTTTCCGAGGATGGAGAGAGTATCCTCTATATCAAACATTATGCCAGGCAGAGTGCCGTAGGGATTATACGACTCGATTACAACGAAGGATTCCTTTTCCCGCTCACCGGACGAAAGATTCAATCGATCGATTGGTGAACCGGCGTAAAGGGAATGGAGCGGTTAGGCGTAATTATGTTAAAATCGTAGGATAAATTTCAAAAGGAGAGAGCAATGAGAAAGAGCCTGTTGATCGCAGCCGTCGCAGCGGCTATGCTGATGAGTGGATGTTCGCAGAAAGAGCCGGAGGTCGATATGACCAAACAGAACACGCAGACCACTCAAACGGGCGTGACCAATGCCGACAACGGGTTGGATACGATCCAAGGGGGTACCGAAGAGAGCGGCAACATCGGTGGCGAAGAGGCCCGTATGGCCAAGATCAAAGCCCTCGAAGCGAAAGCAGAAAAGATCTATTTCGATTTCGACAAGTACAACATTCGCCCCGATCAGGCGCCCAGAGTCGATTACGACGCCGATCTGTTCCAATCCGACGAAGCGAAGGATTTGACCATCAAGATCGAAGGGAACTGTGACGAGTGGGGGACGGACGAGTACAACTACGCGTTGGGGCTCAAACGTGCCAAAACCGTGCGTGACGCCCTAGCCGTCAAAGGGATCGATGAAAGCCGTATGGTCATGATCAGCTATGGGGAAAGCAATCCCGTGTGTACCGAACACACTAAAGAGTGCTGGGCGAAAAATCGCCGGGTCGAATTCGAACTTCTTCCTTGACGGTCTCGATGAGACGTTTGATCCTTATAGCGGCGGCATTGCCTCTGTTCGCCGCACAGGTCCAGGAGCCTTCCGCTTTCGGAGCGGGGAATCTGGACAGTCCCCATCCCTATGGCCTCAACGACGACGAAAAACATATTCTTCAGAATAAAAGAGCGATCGATCGTCTTCAAAAGACCCTTCTCGAACAGCAACAGATCCTTGAACGTAACAGTGAACGTATCGACGGTCTGCAGAGCATCTTGGAAGGTTTGACCGACAAGATACGTCGTTATGACGAAACGGTGAAAAAAGTGGACGATCTCAATGCCACAGTCGCCGAACTTTCCAAAAGCCAGCAGGAGAATTTCGAGCAGATACGTGCCGTATTGAAAGAGTTGGGAGTGATGATCGATTCGATCAACGAAAAGTATGTGGACAAAGAGCGTTTCGAGGCGTTGGAAAAGAGTTTCGTCGATTTCAAAAACGCTTACGAACGTTTTATGAAAAAGAGCGACCTAAACGGCAAATCCAACGCCGTACTTTTTAAAGAAGCCAAGACTCTTTTCGCCAAAAAAGCCTACGACGAGGCGGCTTTGCGCTTCGAGCATCTGATCAAAAATCATTACAAACCCGCCACTTCCAACTACTATCTTGGAGAGATCGCTTATCGACAAGGCCGTTACAAGACGGCGATCGCCCATTATAAAAAGAGTGCTTCTTTGTACGACAAAAGCAAATTCATGCCGACGCTGCTGTTGCATACGGCGATTTCACTCCAACGTATCGGCGATAAAAAACAGGCGAAGCAGTTCTACGAGTCGTTGGTGCAACTCTATCCCAAAAGTTCCGCCGCCCGTGTCGCAAAAAAGAATCTTGCGAAATTGAAATAGCTCGTTTCTTTTAAGGGTAAGGGGTTGGCCGCTATGGTAAAATATCGCACTTTCTTATAGGAGCATTGATGAAAATCGAAGACAACAACGTCGTATCTTTCAATTACGAAGTGAAAGACGCCAAAACGGGTGAAGTGGTCGATTCCAACATGGGACAAGCACCACTCTCATTCATCACGGGAAAAAATCAGATCATCCCGGGTCTTGAAAATCAGATGAAAGGTATGGCAGCCGGCGAACAAGCCGATCTTCTCGTACCTGCGGCCGAAGCGTACGGGGAATACAATCCTGAAGCGGTACAGACGATGCCCCGCGAACAATTCGCCGGTATCGATCTACAGGAAGGGATGACCCTCTATGGCCAGAGCGAAGA
>CAZORY010000104.1:1633-6157 GCA_964582435.1 uncultured Campylobacterales bacterium | reverse complement strand
GTCAAGCAGCGGGCCTCCGGAGTTTCCAGGATTGATGGCGGCGTCGGTCTGGATCAGATCGCGGATGACGACCCCATCCCCTTCGCTCATTTGGCGATGAAGGGCGGAGACGATACCGGTGGTCAATGTCCAGTCTAGACCGAAGGGATTGCCGATCGCGAAAGCTTTCTGCCCGACCTTGAGGTCATGACTGGTACCGATCATCACGGGTGTGGGACGCTTGATGGCGACATCGATGCGTAAGACCGCCAAGTCGTGGCTTTTGGATGCACCGACAAGAACCGCCGGATAGTCGCGACCGTCATTGAGTCTGACTCTCGCTTCGCTCGCACCCGCGATGACATGATAATTGGTGACGATATGTCCGATTTCGTCCCAGACGAAACCGGAGCCGGTGCCTCTGGGGATGTTGTAGACGTTTCGGGTCCACGGGTCGATGACCGCTTTGGCCGTCGCGATGTAGACCACGGAGTTTTTGCAGCGCTGAAATAGAGCGATCGTGGCACGCTCCTCTTCACTGAGGTTACCCCGCGGCGTGATAGGTCGGGGGGACGCTTCGTAGCGAATGAGCAACTCCTGCATCAGCGGAAGGCTCTGCCAAAAAAGCATCAAGGCCATCAAAGCCAAAGAGGTGAAAAAGAGATGCCGCAGATAGCGATCGCGCATCGTATCCTCCGTGTGAGCCGCCCCAAAAGAGGACGGTTTATCGAAGGATTATAACATGGAAAGCGGGCCTGGACGGTGCGAGCGGATAGGCGGGACGATGATGGAGCCATCGGCGTACTCTGAAGGGAACTTTTTGGGATTTGGCTTGCCAGTATGGCCCAAGCTCTCGGTATTCGATCCTAAGCGCACGGTAGGCCGAGGCGATACCTAGCGATAGAAAAATAGTGAAAAAATAGGGGCATAGAAAACCGGCGGCGAAACTGCCCCAGAGCAGAATGGGATTGCGATACCACTGGGTATGTGTCGACATGACCATCTCCTAGATATGGGATGATGGTATGTTAATCCTTCCTCGAGACAGCGTCGTGTCCGTTTTGCAGATCCAGAGCGGTTCGGAGGGTTTTTTGATAAAGTTCGCGGACCGAACGGGGCGAAAGGACGACCAGATCGGGGATCCAGCTTTTCAAAAATTCCAACGCTTCTCGTTCCGTGGTGATTTTCAAAACGATCTCCACATCCCCGTTGGAATGGGATGCGACGATCGATTGGCTGGGACTGACAGGACGCCGTTTGAGATATTTGACGATCGGTGATTTGGCGAGTAGATGGAGTTCGAAAGGTTCGACGTTGGGATCGAACCACGCATTGAGCGCACCGGCGATTCGTCGATCGAGCGAAGGGTTTTTGTCGAATCGTTCATCGGAGATTCGGGGCGACTCGACCTCTTTGAGATAAAACTTCTTGACGAGCCCCGAATCTTTTTCGAAGGCCATGAGATACCAGTAACCATCGAAATTGACGATACGGTAGGGGTGCACGTCTCGACGTTTGCCGTGGTAGGTGAAGTGTAGAATCCGGGCTTGGAAGATCGCTTCTTCGATCGTGCGAAAAAGATGGGTATGAGTGGTGATGTCTTCGATCGGCAATCGACTACGGATGGGAGGAAGGGGGCCGTTTTTGAGCTTGCCTAACAAACTCCTGGACCGCCCGGCGAAAGTGGGACCGATATTTTCGGCCAGCGTCTCGAGAATCTGTAGCGTCAAAAGGTCGTCGATATTCTGTATTTTTTCCAAACGATAGCCCTCGCGCATACGCCATTTACGGCCAACTTTTTCGATGGGAAAGCGGATGAGACGTTCGTTGAAATCGCGTTGGATCGTTTTGGAAGAGACGTTGAATTCCTCTGCCAGTTCCGAAACACCGAGACTTTCGCCGTCGTAGAGACGATGTAGAATGATCGTCAAACGGGTCAAAATTTTGTCGTAATCGTGGGATCGATGCATGAGCGTACTCAAGCATTTTTCGTTCCCCGGTTCCGACATGTTTGAGAAGTTCGGAGCTTTTCAATCTATCTCTAAGCCCTTTTTCGATAACATTGATTAACAAATCCGACCGCAATGCCGATTTGCCCAATGAGGAATGATTTCCGAGAGATTGGGATTGTGATAAAATAACGTAATTGTACAGAAGGCGAAACGATGGGAAAAGAGTTTGTTTTTTTGCTGCTTGGCATCAGTGCCGGGGCGATTATCGCATTTGTGGCCGGCTACATTCTGGCGCGCAGCAAGGCCGATCGGCGGCAGGCGATGTTTCAAGTGGAGATCGACGAGTTGCTGCAGGCCAACGAAGAGTTGGAACAAGAACTCCGTCCTCTGAAGCGACGTTTCAAAGAGTTGGAGTCGACCTTGAATCAAGAGTATGTCGAGAAAGCTTCGTTGTTGGAGCGGCTCAAGCATTTGGGGGATATTCGTCGCGAATTGGAGCATGAGCGAACGATCAACCAAAAGCTCAACGAACGGATCGCCGAATTGGAACAGATGATCGGCAAACTTGAAGCCCAGATGGCTAGCGACGCGGAGAATATCGAGCGGCAACTCGACCAGATCGAAGATATGAAACGAAAAATCACAAGAGTCGTCGAAGAGGCGTTGGCCGAAGCTAAAAAAGCTTCCTGATTCTACTCCTGCCCAAATTTCTCTCCTTACCAAAACGGACATCACGTTGTCCAGCTCGTGTACAATAATGGCCCGATAAATTTCTCACGAAGGAAAGTCTATGCAGATTCCACTGATATGGCTCTACTTCGCCGGCGGCTTAGCCGCCGGTTTGGTGGTCACATGGATGGGTGTCTATCTCGTCATGTCGCGCCGACAGGATGAAGCCCTGGCCAAATGGCGCGCCGCGGAACAAGAAAGAGAGGCGGTCGAAGCGGCGTACAAAAAGGAAATCGAATCCTTGCGTCACCATGAGGAGGCATTGGCTGAACGCCTTTCGCATGTGTCCGAAGAGGCGGCGGCCTTACGGGTGAGAGTGGAACGCATCCCCCGCCTCGAAGAGGTGATCGAGCACAAAGAGGAAGCGATAGAGGCGCTTCGAGCGCGTAACGTGGACTTGGAGAAGGAGCTCAGCGATTTGACCGCTCGGATGGAAGAGGAGCGGCGACAGACGGAAAAAAATCTCAAGGAGCTCAAAGAGGCCAGGGAGTCGATGCAAAAGGAGTTCAAGCTTTTGGCCGCCAATATCATGGAGGAGAATAGCCGTCGTTTCACCGAACTTTCGAAGCAACGGGTGGAAGAGGTCTTGAAGCCATTGGGGCAACAAGTGGTCGAATTCAAAAAGCGCATCGAAGACGTTCACAATGAAGAGACAAAAGAGATGGCGACGCTTTTGAACGAGATCAAGCATCTTAAAGAGCTCAATCTCAAAATCAGTGAAGATGCCGTCAACCTGACCAAAGCGCTGCGGGGCGAAAGCAAGCGACAGGGCGTCTGGGGGGAGATGGTGTTGGAAAAGGTCCTCGAGGCCTCAGGACTCAGAGAGGGTGAAGAGTACGAGCGGGAAGTGAGCCTACAAGACGATGAAAAGCGTCGCTACAGACCGGATGTCATAGTCCATTTGCCTAACGACAGGGATATCGTCATCGATGCCAAAACCTCCCTGGTCGCTTATGAAAAGTATATCAAAGCCGAGAACGAAGAGGAAAGAAAGCGCTATGCTCGACAGCATCTGGAGGCAGTCAAAAACCATGTCGATCGGCTCGCCGAGAAGGGATATGCCAATCTCGAAGGAGTCAACACGCTCGATTTTATCTTTATGTTCATGCCGATCGAAGGGGCTTTGATGTTGGCGTTGGAGACCGATCCACAGCTTTACGACAAAGCCTTTCGTAAACACATCGTTTTGGTGAGCCCAACGACGCTTCTGGTAGCCCTTCGGGCGGTGGAGAATACATGGCGCCACGAACGCCAAAATCGCAATGCCATGGAGATCGCTCGCCGTGCCGGCGCACTCTACGACAAATTCGTCGGTTTCGCGGAGGATCTCGAAAAAGTGGGCAAACAGTTAGAAACGGTCCGCAAAACCTACGACAGCGCATGGAACAAACTGCGCGATGGGCGGGGCAATATCGTGTGGCAGATCGAAGAGCTTAAAGCGTTGGGCGCTCGAGCGTCGAAAGAGATGCCCAAGAATTTGGCCGATGCCGCTCATGCTCCCTCGATCGCGAACGTTTCGGAGTGATTGCGCGATAATCTATGATGTAACGCTACAGCTCAACGAGAATTGGCCGATATAGTAAAAACCATAATATATCTCCACCATAAAGAAGAGGCGACGAGAGACGATGTACATTCCCTCATTCATCCATCGACGGCGGCTCTCGGTGATGTTCTCCATATTGATCGCCGGCGCGATGATCGCTATTTCGACGGCGATCTACTGGTATCAGTTCGAAGAGAACAAAAAAGCGTTGAAACACAATCTTCATGAAGAAGCGACAACGGTCCTCAATTTTGCCGACGTTTTACTCGAAAGCCGCAATGAAAAGTTCTTTTCGGGACAATCCGACGAAGTGCCTCA
>CAZORY010000104.1:0-1533 GCA_964582435.1 uncultured Campylobacterales bacterium | reverse complement strand
GATGAATCGGTACGGCTTATAGCGAACGGTCGTTCACTGATGCGACGCAGTACCGAAGATACGGCACATGCTTCCAAAGCTCTTGCCAATACCATCACATCGGTACAGGAGCTCAAAAGCTTTTCCCAGGAGGTTTCTCGTACGATCGAAACGATTTCCGACATCGCCGACGAGACCAATTTGATCGCTCTCAACGCCGCCATCGAAGCGGCTAGGGCGGGTGAACATGGCCGGGGTTTCGCCGTCGTGGCGGAAAAGGTGCGTGAATTGGCGGAGGTCTCTATCGAAAATGCCGCCAATACGCGAACGATCATCCAATCGATGATCAAAAACATCGAAGAGGTCGTCGAGAATACCTCGCGAACCGAATCGGTCTTCGTACGGCTTCAAGAGAGTTCGAAACAGGTGGATACCTATTTTTCACAGATCGAAAGTACTCAGGGACGAACGATCGAGACGATCGATCAGTTACAAGCGGCGTTCGAGCGGGAGCAGCGTGCCTTCGAAGAGATTTTGAATCGTTTGGAGGGTATCACGCACGAAAATACGCGTATCATCGAAAACACCCGTAATATTGAATCCGTAATGGGAATGATTTCCGAAGAGAGTGCGGAGCTCAAAGTGCTTAGCGATGGCTTCGAAACGGTGACCAATCGACGAGATATACCACGGACCATCGTTTCGCCACCGGTGGGGTTGAGCATTGTTTACGACGATGGCAAAAAAGAACGAGGCTATGTGTTCGACATCAGTGATACGGGCGTCTCCTTTTACGCCATCCACCCCGAGAGTCGATGCAATCGTGACGGACTTGCCGGCCGTCGGGGTACTTTGCAATTCGATGAAGCGGTCCGAGGCATCGAACGGATCGCTTTCGAAGTGGTCTATCAGAGCGAGCCGAAGTTTCATGGCGTTCGTTTTTGCGGTGCTCGAAGGCTTTAATCGATCGAATCGAGGTATTTCTTGCGAATAAGTTTTTCGACCGTTTCGGGAAGAAGGGCGTGCTCCACTTTTCTGATTTTTTGAGTGAAAGATTCCAGGGTGTCGTTTTCGTCGATGGAGACGCAGCGCTGGGCGAGGATTTCGCCGCTGTCCAGTTCGGCGGTGACACGGTGAATCGTCACCCCTCCCACTTTCATGCCGCTTCGTAAACTCTCTTCGATGGCGTTCCCTCCCTTGAAAAGCGGGAGCAAGGAGGGGTGGAGATTGATCGCTTCGACGGCTGAGGTGAAACGAGGGGTGAGAATACGCATGAAACCGGCCATGACGACGAAATGGGGCCTAAACCTTTCGATCGTTTCGACCAATGTTTCGTCGAAAGCTTCACGACTTCGATAGAGGCTATGATCGATGACGATCGGTTCTATACCGTGCCGCCTGGCCCGCAGGATGCCGCCGGCAGCGGGGCGGTTGGTGATGGCGATCACTTCGATGGCCAGGTCGCCGATCCGTCGGCCGTGGAAACGGTCAATCAGATTTTCGAGATTGCTGCCTTCGCCGCTGAAGAGGACGATCAGGTGGACTCGGCGATCC
>CAZORY010000103.1:0-6247 GCA_964582435.1 uncultured Campylobacterales bacterium | reverse complement strand
ACGGGCAAGCCGACCCATGTATCGATCGATCATAGCGGCCATTTAAATATCGAATCGGAGGGATTGGAATCCTTTTCGCTTTATGATAACACGTCGCCATCGGTCCTTTTTCAAACCAACGACGCATTGACCGTCGACGATCCGAAACACGACTTTTTCGCGGCTATCGATTCCGCGATCGAGGCGGTGGAGAAAGGTGCCACCTATCCTGATGGCGAGGCGACGGGTTCGTTGGCACGCAATCCCGGTATCGAAAACGCCATTGCACGGATCGATCACGTGTTGGCCCACGTGGATAAGGAACATACGAAAATCGGTGCCATGTCCAACAGTTTGAAATACGCCGTCGAACGCAACGAAACCTTGAAGATCAACGTCCAGACTCTCCGGTCGGAAGTGCTGGATACCGATATCGGAGAAGCGACGATGCGACTGAATCAATTGAGTCTCAACTTCCAGGCGTTGATGGCTTCGGTGTCGAAAGTTCAGAATCTCTCGTTGGTCAACTATCTTTAATTGTATGGCCTTCTTTTCCAATGATGAGTTATAATCACTCTTCGAATTCGTTGGAAGGATCGCATCATTTTTAAAACGGCTCTGACACTCACGGCGGCTATTTTTCTCGTTTATGGTGCCATCGCGACGCTCTTTCCCCAAAGTGCGATGGTCGGGACTTTCGGAACCTATCTGGGCATTCACAATGTCTCGCTGTTCGGTTACATCGCCTACATCGATTTCTTCTTTCTTCTCTATCCTCTCTATCGACTCTATCGTTTGAGAAGTTTCGGTGATTTCGAAATCGAGCGGTTCACCGCCTGGACACTTTTTCTCTTTTCGTTGCTGATTTTTCAGGCGTTGACGGCCGCGGCACCGATGCGAGGGTGGATCGGTGCCAGTATCGTCGATTTTCTCCAGCCATTTATCGGAAAAGCCGGTGTTTGGCTCTTTTGGTTGATGACTTTGACCCTTTCAGGCGTCATTTTGTGGGGTGAAAAGATCCATTGGAAAGTGTCGGATCTATTGGAAACGGTGACGAAAGAGAGGGAAGGGGCGTCCGTCGTGGAGCAGGAGGACACATGGGAGGAAACAAGCGCTGCGACGATGGATATCGACACGTCACGGTCGGAAGATCAAGCGCTCGAGGCCGAAGAGGTACCGGTCTCTACGTCGACATCCTCCAACGAACAAGAACCGGCCATCATTCGCCGGATTCGTCGTGACGAAAAAAAGCAAAAGAGACTTTCCGCTACCGAAGGGATGGACGAACCGACGTCCGAACATGCCATAGAAATTGTCCACGAAATCGAAGAGAACAAAAAGCTTCTGGCTCAAATCGACTTGGGTGAGCAAGAGAAACCGAAAAACTTCAAACTCCCCAAACTCGATTTTCTTCAAAAACCTCCAAAGCGAAGTCGTGAAGTCAACGAAGCGGAGATCGATGCGAAGATCAGCGATTTGTTGGAAAAACTCTCCAAATTCAAAATCGAGGGGGATGTGGTCCGCACCTACGCCGGACCGGTCGTCACCACGTTCGAATTCAAACCGGCCGCACATATCAAAGTCTCCAAAATCCTCAATCTCCAAGACGATCTAGCGATGGCGCTCAAAGCGCAAACGATCCGTATCCAAGCACCGGTACCCGGCAAAGACGTCGTAGGCATCGAGATACCCAACAAGGAAGTAGAGACCATCTATCTTCGGGAGATCTTGGAAAACGATATCTTCAAAAAATCCAAATCGCCTCTTACGATCGCATTGGGAAAGGATATCGTCGGCAAACCGTTCGTGACGGATCTCAAAAAGTTGCCTCATCTTCTCATCGCCGGTACCACCGGCAGCGGCAAGAGCGTGGGGATCAACGCGATGATTCTAAGTCTACTCTATCGGAACGCACCCGACAATCTGCGGTTGATGATGATCGATCCGAAGATGCTCGAGTTTTCGATCTACAACGAAATCCCCCATCTGCTCACTCCCGTGATCACCCAACCCAAAAAAGCGATCACGGCACTATCGAATATGGTCGGGGAGATGGAGCGGCGCTATCAGTTGATGAGCCAAACCCGAACCAAAAATATCGAAACCTATAACGAGAAGGCGAAAAAGGAGGGGCGCGAGACGTTGCCTTATATCGTGGTCGTGATCGACGAATTGGCAGATTTGATGATGACCGGCGGTAAAGATGTGGAGTTTTCGATCGCTCGGTTGGCCCAAATGGCCCGAGCCAGCGGCATCCATCTGATCGTCGCGACCCAACGCCCCAGCGTCGATGTCGTGACGGGGCTGATCAAAGCCAATCTCCCATCACGCATCAGTTTCAAAGTGGGTCAAAAGATCGATTCGAAAGTTATTTTGGATTGCGTGGGTGCCGAGTCGTTGTTAGGGCGTGGAGATATGCTTTTTACGATGGGCGGCGGTACCCTTATCCGGCTCCATGCGCCTTGGAGCAGCGAAGAGGAGATCGAGCGGATCGTCGAGTTTCTCAAGGCTCAACGACCGGTCGAATATGACGAACATTTTCTGGAAGAGAGTAAAAACGAAGGAAGTGTGGCGGGGAGTGTGGAAGATTTGGACGAGCTTTTCGAAGATGCGAAAAAGATCGTGTTGAACGAAGGGAAAACGAGTATCAGTTATCTGCAACGAAGGCTTCAGATCGGCTACAATCGTGCCGCCAGGATCGTCGAACAGTTGGAAGGCATGGGGGTGCTTTCCGCTCCGGATGCCAAAGGCAACAGAGAGATCATCGGAGGTTGACTTCGCAAATTGCGAAGGGACCGACAATCAGTACTTAGTTACGATACGATACACAGCAAAAATTATATGTTACATAATGTAGCATCATCTCTTTTTTTAACGTTCGCTCTGTTACAATGGGTTCAATCCAAACAACATCTCAAGGAGTTAGAATGGGTTTTCTGGCCGAATACGAAAAACATGTCAAGGAGCGTGAGGCACTGGGTGTTCCACCGCTGCCGTTGACGGCGGAACAGACCGCACAAGTGATCGAGCTGCTCAAAGAGATTCCGATCGTCGAGGAGGAGAAACTTCTCGACCTGCTCGAAAATCGTGTCCCGCCGGGCGTGGACAATGCGGCTTATGTCAAAGCGGCGTTTCTTAACGACATCGTACAAGGGCATGCCAAAACGGCGGCTATCTCTCCCTTGCACGCGGTTAAGATGCTCGGTAAGATGTTGGGAGGTTTCAACGTCAAGCCTTTGGTGGATGCCCTGAGCCATGACGACGCCCAAATCGCCCAGGAAGCGGCCAACCAGCTCAAGCACACCCTCTTGGTCTACGACGCGTTCAACGATGTCAAAGAGTTGGCGGACAAGGGCAACCAATACGCCAAAGAAGTCCTCGAGAGCTGGGCCAACGCCGAATGGTTCACCAGTCGGCCCGAACTCCCCGAAGAGATCACCGTCACCGTCTTCAAAGTACCGGGCGAGACCAATACCGACGACCTTTCACCCGCCAGTGAAGCGTTCACCCGAAGCGACATCCCACTTCACGCCAATAGTATGTTGGCCGCCAAAATGGACGATCCGTTGGGAACGATCAAGAAGCTTAAGGAAAAGGGTCATCCCGTCGCTTACGTGGGGGATGTCGTAGGGACCGGATCGTCCCGTAAATCGGGGATCAACTCGGTCCAGTGGCACCTTGGCGAAGATATTCCCGGTGTGCCCAACAAACGCACCGGCGGCATCGTGATCGGCGGCATCATTGCACCGATCTTCTTCAACACGGCCGAAGACTCGGGCGCCCTACCGATCGAAGCGCCGGTCGATAAGCTCGAAATGGGTGACGTCATCACGATCAAACCCTATGAAGGTAAGATCTACAAAGACGGCGAAGTGGTCAGCGAATTCACGCTCAAACCCAATACGCTGCCCGACGAGTATCGTGCAGGTGGACGGATTCCGTTGATCATCGGCCGCAACCTTACCAAAAAAGCGCGTGAAGCCCTCGGTATGCCCGAAGAGCAGATCTTCGCTCGCCCCGAACAACCGGCCGGCAAAGAGGGAGTCGGATATACGCTGGCTCAAAAGATGGTCGGTCGTGCCTGCGGCATGGAAGGGGTGCGCCCCGGCATGTACGTCGAGCCGACCACTTCGACCGTCGGTAGTCAGGATACCACCGGACCGATGACGCGTGACGAGATCAAAGAGTTGGCGGCGCTTAGTTTCGGTGCCGATTTGGTATTGCAATCTTTCTGTCATACTGCCGCTTATCCCAAGCCCAGCGATGTGAAACTACAGCATGAACTACCGCCTTTTTGGACGAGTCGCGGCGGTGTGATCCTGCGCCCTGGCGACGGTATCATCCACAGTTGGCTCAACCGTATGGTATTGCCCGATACGGTCGGCACCGGCGGCGACAGCCATACCCGTTTCCCGATCGGTATCAGCTTCCCGGCAGGGTCGGGTCTCGTCGCGTTCGCGGCGGTGACGGGCACGATGCCTCTGAATATGCCCGAATCGGTTCTCGTGCGTTTCAAAGGCGAACTTCAACCAGGTATCACCCTGCGGGATCTGGTCAACGCGATTCCTTATTATGCGATCAAACAGGGGCTTTTGACCGTCGAGAAGAAGGGTAAGAAAAATATCTTCGCGGGTCGTATCCTGGAGATCGAGGGGCTACCTTTCCTCAAATGTGAGCAGGCGTTCGAACTCTCCGATGCATCCGCCGAGCGGAGTGCGGCGGCATGTACGGTACGACTCGACAAAGAGCCTATCATCGAGTATCTCAACTCCAACATCAAGTTGATGGAAGGTATGATCGAGCATGGCTATGAAGATAAACGGACCCTCCAACGACGTATCGACAAGATGAAAGAGTGGCTGGACAATCCCCAGCTCCTGGAGCCGGATGCCAATGCCGAATACGCGGCCGTCATCGAGATCGACTTGAACGAAATCACCGAACCGATCGTCGCCTGCCCCAACGATCCCGATGATGTGGCGACGCTGAGCGAAGTGTTGGCCGATCCCAAACGTCCCCACGAGATCGAGGAAGTTTTCGTCGGTTCGTGTATGACCAATATCGGTGTCTTCCGTGCTTTGGGCGAAGTGCTCAAAGGAAAAGGCCAAGTGCCTACGCGCTTGTGGGTGGTTCCGCCGACCAAGATGGATGAGAAAGAGTTGATCGAAGAGGGATACTATGCCATCTACGGTCAAGCGGGTGCGAGGACGGAAATCCCTGGATGTTCGCTTTGTATGGGTAACCAGGCCAGAGTCCGTGACAACGCGACCGTCTTCTCCACGTCGACGAGAAATTTCGACAATCGCCTCGGTAAAGGTGCGCAGGTCTATCTGGGCAGTGCCGAATTGGCGGCCGTGTGTGCGATCCTAGGACGCATTCCGACCAAAGAGGAGTATCTAGAAATCGTCCCGCAAGCCATTGCCGGCAAAGAGGAAGATGTCTACAAATATCTCAATTTCCATCAGGTGAGTAAAGAAGCGCTGGACGAGATGTTGGCGTGATCCTTTCCGGCCTTTGGCCGGGAAGTGCGATGAAAAAGATGAAGGGCCGCCCTTTGAAATCACCATTGTATCCTGTATTGCTTTCTCTACTACTTCTTCAATCGCTCCTGTCAGCCGGCCAGATGCGACTCGATCACTTGGAGACGACCCTTCTATCGAAAAAGGGTCAAGAGCCGGTCGACGTGACCCTATCTTTGGTCTTGGAAGGTCGAGACGTCACACCCGACAATTTCAAATTGATGGATGTCATCCAAACGGCGCTCGGAAATTTTTGGGCGGAGACCTTGGTGACGGCACAAGGTAAGAGAGAGTTGAAAAAGACGATCGTTCAATTGGCGGACAAACAGTACGGAATCGAAGTCGATTTCGTCTATCTGCTCGATTTGAAGGTACGGACCGATTCTTTGCAAAAGTGTCTCGAACTTTTCGAAAGAGCGTCTAGTACCTTGCGTCGATGATGTCGAAATCGTCGGGTATCGTACAATCTAACCTCTTGGCGGGGACGGCCGACGTGTCGACGCGACTCAATCGTAGGGTGACGTGGTTGCCCAAGTCGTCGGTGTAGTGGATGGTGCGAGGTAGATGACGACGGTCCACTTCGAGGGTGTAGACGATACCTTGATAGGTCGCTTCGTAGCGATTCGGCGAAATTTCGACCGCATCTTTTAAAATGGCGGTCAAGGGAATGGTACGGCCAAGTCGATAGAGGGTCGCTTGTTCCAATTCCGGTTCGATGACCCAGGCGCGCTGACCGTCGATACAGATCG
>CAZORY010000102.1:0-6251 GCA_964582435.1 uncultured Campylobacterales bacterium | reverse complement strand
GTCTGGGTGGAGCTTGACGCCATCACCTACGACAGTTGCGACCGCGAAGCCTACGCCCTCGTCGACGGCATCGTGTACAAAGGCGACACGATGAAAGATGGCTGTCGCGAGACGCTGGAACTTTACGACCAAAATGCGACCGAAACGATCGAAGGTATCTTACAAAATTACAGTGACGTGGAGCATAGGATTCCAGAAGATTATCAAGCGCTCCACAATAGCGACGTCAACGGCACGGTCCTCGTCGTCCACCCGTTGGACGAAAATGTCACCGTACTCCTCGAACTCTTCGCAAACGGTGCCTATCGAGAGACCGATATGATGCGCGATGCCACCGAACGCCATGAAGGTAACTGGAGCGTCGAAAACGGCGCGATCTATCTAAGTAGCCAGGAGGGCACCTATGTCGTCGATATGCTCGATGCCGTCGGTCCCGATGCGCTAGGTACCCATCGTGCCGAAAGAACGGGTTACGACGATCTTTCGATCTTCCAGATCGAGAAGGTCATACCCATCACCAGCGTCTCTTTGACGCCAGAAGATGTGGAAAATCGACTGATTCGCTTCGCAGGCCGGGATCTAGCCTTGCTGTTGAACCCCAAAGGGTCCGGAGAATCCGGAGAAGGTGAAATCAGCGGGGCCAATCCATACAACTCAAAATTCACGATCCAGCCGATCCGGTGGACGATCAATCGCTACGGTGAGTTGAGCCTCTTTGACGATAAAAACCGTACGATCGGAACCGTTGCGTTCGAAGCGGTACCGGCAGCGGGCGTCGTCGGCAAATGGCGCGATTCCAAGGACAACGAAACGCCCGTAGCCGTCGAAGAAGTCCTGCTTGTAAACAACGATGTCTTGTCGGCGATCGACGAAAATTGGGTCCAAAACAAAATGATCGAGATGGAAGAGGGCGGTATCAAGATCGCCTTCTTCCCCGATATGGAAGGTGACGGCACCAAAGACTGCTGGATTCGCCACAACATTCCGGGGACCAAAATCACTCGAGTGAATGGATGCGGTTGGGACATCAACGACTCCAAAGTGGATGTGTACGAAGAAGGATTACATTTTAGCTTCGCTTTCAACGGTACGAACGCTGACAATAACATCCCTACAGGGCAAGTGGTCGACGTTGACGTGACCGATAGCCAGGGTGAGCATCATCTTTACAAATCGGTGGTGACGGGGGTCGTCGATCTTGATTACGGCAACTATCCCGATAACATCACGGATGTCACCCAGGAGGTCAACGGCTCAGTGATCCACTTCATGGACGGCACCCTTGTCCTCGAGACGAACGGCAGCGCACAGTTCGTCGGCTTGGGTGACGACGGTATACGGATGGTCTCGGAGCAGATGCGATGGACCGTGGAGAGCAACAACTCCATAACATTCTATGAGCTCAACGGCACGAAGGCGGGCTCCATCGCCTTCTACAATCAAAACCCCTTCGGCCCAGGCGCCGTTCTTTTGGATGAAAAAGAGCATCCTAATATCGTCACCGGATACTACAAGATAGCCACCACGTCCGGTACGCCGAGCGAGGAGGATGTCGATCATCGATTGATCACGATGCTCGATGCGGATCGTACCACCATCTTGGTGTACGACGATCCCCTATTCGGCAAGGTAGCCTACATCCAATATCGCGACAGTGACACGGGAGAGTGGGAGTGGGAATTCTACCCCTGGCGATGGGATAACGGGACGATGGAACTCTTGGATGATCTAAACGGTCAAGTGGTTCGTACCGTTACCTTCACGGGCGTGCCCGCGCCGGGTGTCTCCTTGCACTACGAAGATTTGAATCCGGATCATCCAGAGTCGGGCGATCTATTGATCGATCGGGTCATACCGACTTCACAAGGAATGCAAAACCCGTAACGCGCTTCACGTTTCTCCCCTTTCAAGAAGGGCGGCGCCCGGTCGCCCTTCTTCTGCTACAATATTTACAACGATTCACTCCCCAAACCTCATCCAAGGAGAGGCCGTATGGTCATCAAAGAGATTCAGCAGTTCGCCGAAATCCGCCCCAAAGCCAGAGCTTATCTGTGCTATCTACTGGCCAGAAACATCCCCAACAAAACGCCGGAAGTGACCCTGGAGACGATCACGACGGCCTTGAAGAAGATCAAAAAAGAGGTCAAAGAGATCGATACCCTCTACGTACTCGACGCCAAGGGCCGTCAGATCATCAACAACATTTCGTCGACCCCCTCCTACCGTTTGGGCGAAGGGGAGAATCGGGCCGACCGCGCCTACTACTATCGGGCGGTCCGGGAGAAGCGCTGTATCCTGACCGATCCGTATCCTTCTCGGATCGAAGGTAAGCTGGTCGTCACCGCCGCCTATCCGGTTTACGACGCCGCCGGCAAACTTCGATACGTCGTCTGTGCCGACATTCCATTGGACAAGCTGCTTCATATGGTCCATCCCTCCTCGGGAGAGACGGCTTTCGGGCGCTTTTCCAAAATCTCCTACGGCGCCTTTTCCCTAGCGCTCTTGGCGGTGGCGTTCATTCTCTTCATCAACGGCGTCAAAGCCTTTTTCACCACCGAGCTCAACATCTTCAATATCGACATCAAGGAGATGTTCGAAGCGACGATCTTGCTCACGCTTTCGCTAGCCATCTTCGATCTGGTCAAAGCGATCTTCGAAGAGGAGGTGCTCGGCCATCACAAAAAGGGGGAAGCGGACGAAATTCACAAAACGATGGTCCGCTTTCTAGGCTCCATCATCATCGCTTTGGCGATCGAAGCGTTGATGCTGGTCTTCAAATTCGCTATAATCGACCCCGAAAAACTCCTCTACGCCGTCTATCTGATCGGCGGCGTGACGATGCTGCTCGTGGGCCTTTCGATCTATCTGCGCAGCATTCATCGCAGGGAGAGTTGAGCCGTGTGATACGCGAATGACGCCGTATCCGATGGCAAGCTATCTACCGAACAAGGGTCTTCATGGTCGCCATCATCGACTACAACATGGGAAACCTCGCCAGCGTGCGCAACGCACTGGCCAAGATCGGGGCGAAAAGCGAAGTGGTCGCCGACCCCGATCGGCTGGCCGCTTACGATCGAGCCCTGCTGCCGGGCGTCGGAGCCTTCGGCGACGCGATGGTGCATCTAAGGCGAGAGGGGATGGACGACGCGGTAAAAAGCTTCGCCGCCAGCGGCAAGCCGATGCTGGGCATATGCCTGGGGATGCAGTTGCTCTTTTCCAAAAGCTTGGAGTTCGGCGAACATGAAGGGTTGGGGCTCGTACCCGGCGAAGTGGTGCCTTTCGACGCCAAGATGTTCGCCACACCCCACAAAGTGCCCCATATGGGATGGAACGAACTCTTCGTTCAACGACAGACGCCGCTTTTTGCGGGACTTCCCGAGGCGTTCTACCTCTACTTCGTCCACTCCTACCACGCCGTAGCTCCAGAGAGTGTCGTGATCGGGCGCACCTGGTACGGTTACGAGTTCGTCAGTGCCGTGCAGCACGGCAACGTCTTCGGTATTCAGCCCCATCCGGAGAAGTCCCACGACAACGGGCTGAAAATTTTGAAAAATTTCGTGGAGTTATGATGCAGATACTACCGGCGATCGATCTCAAAGAGGGTAAAGCGGTGCGCCTGACCAAGGGCGCGATGGCGAGTGCCAAAATCTACAGCGACGAGCCGTGGCGACTGGCCAAGCGTTTCGAAGAGATGGGTGCCGAGTGGCTGCACCTGGTGGATCTCAACGGCGCGTTCGCCGGCGAGCCGAAAAATCTGGAACAGATCGAAAAGATTCGAAAACATTGCGACCTGAAGATGGAGCTTGGCGGCGGTATCCGGGACGAAGGGACCGTCCGGCGCTATCTGGACCTGGGCATCGATCGTCTCATCTTGGGGTCGGTGGCGGTCAAGGACCCCGATTTCGTCAAAGCGATGGCGGCACGCTACCCCATCGCCGTAGGTATCGACGCCATCGACGGTATGGTCGCCGTGGAGGGTTGGGCCCAAGTGAGCGAAATGCCCGCCACCGAGCTGGCGCGAGCCTTCGCTCGAAGCGGTGTGGAGGCGATCATCTGCACCGATGTGGGCCGTGACGGTACACTTTCGGGCGTAAATGTCGATTTTACCGTAAGCATCGCCCGAGCCAGCGGTATCGACACGATCGCCAGCGGCGGCGTGCGGGATCTAGGCGACATCGAAGCGCTTGCGGCCACCGGGGAAGTGGCCGGCGTGATCGTCGGCAAAGCCTTCTACGAAGGGACGATCGACTTGGCCAAAGCTTTCGAAATCGTGGCCTAATCGAAATTACGATAAAATATCCACAATTTTAGTTGAAGGATCGAACGTGAAGATCATGGTGGTTGACGACAGTTCGACGATGCGTCGGATTATCAAGAACACATTGAACCGACTCGGTTACAAAGATCTACTGGAGGCGGCCGACGGCGCCGAAGCGTGGGAAGTGATGCAGCAACACAAAGACGAAGTCGGCGTGCTCATCACCGATTGGAACATGCCCAATATGAACGGCCTGGAACTGGTCAAGAAGGTGCGTGGTCAGGCGGAATTCGAAGATATTCCGATCATCATGGTCACGACCGAAGGGGGGAAAGCGGAGGTGATCACCGCCCTCAAAGCCGGTGTGAACAACTACATCGTCAAACCTTTCACGCCCCAAGTTCTCAAAGAGAAACTCGAGGCGGTCCTCGGCCTCAACGATTGATGGCCGATACCTACCATGAATTGACGGTTACGCCGTCTGGCCATCTTGATCTCTTTCTGGACGCCCTGCAATCCCTATTTCCCGATGCCATAGAAGTGAACGATCGTTCTCTCATCATCCGCAGCGAAGAGCCGGTCCAACCGTTGATCGAGGGGGCCGTACGGTTCGCTGAAATTCTCTCGGAACGCCTGGGAGAGCGGGTGGAGGTGCGAACGCATGTGGAAGTGAAGCCCAATATCGACTGGATCGAACGCTACCGCGCTTCGATCCGTCCGGTGGAAGTGGAGGATTTTTACGTCTATCCCAGTTGGGAAATCCCCAAAGAGGGGAAGCGCAATATCATGATCGATCCGGCGCTCGCATTCGGATCGGGGCATCACGAGACGACGGCCAGTTGTCTGCAAGCGCTTTCAGAATACGTCCAAAGGGGCGACGAGGTGCTGGATGTAGGATGTGGGAGCGGTATTTTGGGCATCGCCGCTTCGATGCTCGGCGCGACGGTGGATGCGTGCGATACCGATCCGCTGGCGGTCGAAAACGCCGCCAAGAATTTCGCGTTGAACGATGTGTCCGTTCGACGGATCTGGGAGGGATCGGCGGCCATGAGCGACAGAGATTACGACGTGGTCGTCGCCAATATCGTCGCCGACGTTCTTCGCATGATCGCTCCCGACTTAAAAAAACGGACTAAAGAGGGCGGCCTATTGATCCTTTCGGGAATACTCGATACAAAGGAGGCCGACATCGAAAAGGCGTTCGGCGACATGCGACTCGTGCGCACGATCGCCAACAACGAGTGGCGAACCAAAATCTATAGAAAACAAGGATAACAATGGCGGACAACAATCCGAAAAAAGATCCCAACGACCAGAATTTTTTTAATAAAAATCCTCTGCTGACCTTCGCGATCTTTTCGTTGCTGATCATCGTCTTGTTCAAGAGCTTCATCGGCAATCAGGAGGGGCAATTCGGCGCGAGGAACCCAGCGGCCATGGGGACCGGCGCTCCGGTGATGCAGACCAAGACGATCCCTTACAGCGATCTGAAAAAGATGATCAAAGAGGGCAAGATCAAGTATCTCTCCATCGGCCAGACGACGATCAAGGCGGTCGGTATGGAAGGGGGAATGAAAACCCTTTATATCGCCAAGAAGGTGGGCGAAGACAACACGCTGATTCCGCTTTTGGACAAAATGGGCGTGGAATATACCGGATATACCGAAAACAATTGGGTCGGGGAAATTCTCTTCGGCTGGGTCTTGCCGATTTTGATCTTCTTCGGTATCTGGATGTTCTTGGCCAGCCGTATGCAAAAAAACATGGGTGGCGGTATCTTGGGCATGGGGAGCGCCAAAAAGCTGGTCAATTCCGAAAAACCCAACGTCAAATTCGACGACGTCGCGGGGGTGGAAGAGGCGAAAGAGGAGGTCAAGGAGATCGTCGAATTCCTCAAATACCCCGAGCGTTACATCCGTTTGGGGGCCAAAATCCCCAAAGGGGTGTTGCTGGTCGGCCCTCCAGGAACGGGTAAGACGCTTCTGGCCAAAGC
>CAZORY010000101.1:0-6347 GCA_964582435.1 uncultured Campylobacterales bacterium | reverse complement strand
GTTTTACGGCAAAAATCCCCATCTTTTTCGATCAAAAAAAGATCGTTGACACGGGCTCGTCGGGTCGTGATGACGGCCGAGGCGATGTCGATACCAAGACGATCGAAGTGGTGGGCCACGTAGGCCATGAGGCCGCGTTGGTTGGCGGTGCGGATCTGCATTTTGGCGTAACTTTTGGAGTGTTCGCAATCGATCGTGATTTCGCTGGGTTTGATCGTGGGTTTAGGCAGGGTGATCGATTGGGCCATATCGAACGATTCGTGCACGATTCGTTCGACCATCGGTATCTCGTCGGCGTCGATCGTGTCGTTAAACTCCAAAACGAAATATTTGACGCCGTCGAAGAGTTTGAAAATCTCCATCGTCACCAGCTCCAGATGGCTCAAGCGTCCTAGCAAAAATCCCAGATTGATCGGCACTTTGCGATAGATTTCGACTTTGAGGGTCTCGTTGGCGGTGATTTGCATATCGTAATCGATGACCCCTCGGGCATGTTGGGCGATCGTAAGAATTTCTGCGGGCGTATGTTTGATAAAAAAGAGATTGGAAGTGATGGCGAGGATTTTGCGTTGCAGGGCGCGGGGGAGCGCTTTGAAAGCCTCCAGTTTTTTCAGCGCCTTTTCGCGGCGAAGCCTTTTGGCCGTTTCGTCGATGATCGCCGGCTTTTCGAGCAGTTCGCTCGCGGCATGGTAAAGGGTCGTGAGCATTCTGTCGGTAAAAGCGTTGTAGATCCCCTCTCCCACGGCGTTGACGTCGCAGTAAGTGAGAATGAAGAGCATATCGAGCATCTTCTGGTTGCCAAGGGGGGCGACGAATTTCGAAATGGTCGATTCGTCGTAGATATCTTCGTTGTGGATCGTTCGTGTCATGCGGGTATGGTGACGAACGAGCAGTACGCCCTCCTTGATCAACGCTTCGGAAAACCCCAATTTTTTGGCGAATACTTTCAAAAGGTCGGCGCCGACTTCGTGGTGATCTCTTTTGCGGCCTTTGCCCGCGTCGTGCAATAGCGCCGTTAGTTTGAGCATCGCTTGGCGGTCGGTATCGAGCCGATCGAAGAGGGGTTTAAGCAAAGGATGGTCGAGCCGATCGAGGCTTAGGAGCGTATAGTAAGAGTGCACGTCCACGGGGTAGTGGTGATAACCGTCGAACTGGGGTAGGTACATCGCTTTTTTAAGCGGCGTGATGACATCGGCCAATTTGCCGCTTTTATAGAGGGCTTTGATGACCGAGGCACTGTAAGGAAGATAGAAAATCTGCCGAATCGCGGCGATCAGCTGCTTGCCTTTGGGCCTGGAAACGGTGGTTCGATCGATCAGATGCTCGAAAGATGCATCGGTTTCGATAGGTATCGTTTCAGCCTCTTTGAGGAGTCGTTTGAAGTAGTGAAGAAAGGTTTTGGGACGGCTTGAGCGTTTGGCGTAGAGGGTGTCTTGGCAGCGGTAGATCGAAGGTTCGAGGCGCTCCTTTTTCAACAAAGCGAGGTGAGAGGGCTCGAAAAGATAGGGTTTGGCGAGTAGTCCGCTCCAGTAGGCCGTCTTTTTTCGGATGATATCCAGAGATTGCAAAGTTCTTGTGACCAGCTCTTTTTGCGCTTTTTGAGGATCGTTCTTTTCCATGCCCAGCAAGTTGGCGACGGAGGGGACCCACTCCAGCCGAAGGGTATCCTCTTTTTTACCCGCACTCAAATGTAAGGCGGCACGGACCCGGAAAATGAATTCCAATGCCTGGCGATACTCGGCATAATCGCTCTCGTCGAGAACGGTGCCGACCAATTCCCTCAGACGCGCCACCTGATATCGGACGGTGGCGATCCAAAAGGCGAGATTGGCGTCTCGGGTACCTCCGATGGACTCTTTGACGTTGGGTTCCATCGAGATGGGGTGTTTGGCGTGGCGAATGGAGGCTTCTTCGATTTTGGCCAGAACGTAGCCTTTGGGATCGGTGCGACGGATATGGGCAAGTTGGCGTTGAGTCGCCATCCAGACGAAGTTGGAGCCGATGATGAAGCGGCTCTCCATCAACGCCGTTTTGATCGTGATATCCTCTTGGGCCACCTCGGGCAATTCACTCACTTCATGCACCCTGTGGCCTAGATGAAAGCCTGCATCCCAAGCGATGTAGAGGATCTTTTCGACGATCTCTTGGATGTTGTATCCGGGCACCGACTGATAGACGATCATCAAGTCGATGTCGCTATGTACGCAGAGTTGTTCCCTTCCATAGCTTCCAAGCGCGACGAGCGCGATCGGTACGGCGTTGCGCATCGGCTGATATTCGCGAAACATTTTGCGCAAGACCACTTTGTAGACGAGGCTCAAAAAGGTATCGATCTGACGGGTATGATGGACCAAAAAGGCTTTGCCTTGTGTCTGGACGAAGGTCGTTTCCAAGTGTTCGTGGTAAGTTTTGATCGCCTCTTTGAGGGTTTTGGATATTTCGAAATCGGGCGCGTCGCGATCGAGAAGCGATTCGATTTGCAGCGTGAGATTCACGGGGTACCTCATGATGTTTTTGGGTATAATAGCAGCTTCTTTCAAAGCGAGACGTTAAAACGATAAGTGAACGACGAAAAGATTGAATCGAAGTAGGGGGATTTTTGGAAGCGATCGAAAAAATCGAGCGTGGAGAGCGGATCGGTATGGCGGAGGCACTGGCGTTGTACGATCTGGATCTTTATACGCTTGGGCGTCTAGCCGACGAAAAGCGCCGTACGTTGCATGGCGACAAAACGTATTTCAATATCAACCGTCACATCAATCCGACCAATATCTGCAAAGATGTCTGTAAATTCTGCGCCTACAGTGCCAGTCGGAAAAACCCCAATCCCTATACGATGAGTATCGACGAGATCGTCGAAACGGCCCAAAAAGCCTGGTCCCACGGGGCCAAGGAGGTGCATATCGTCTCGGCACACAATCCCCAGGCCGGTTTGGCGTGGTATCTTGGAATGTTCAAGGCGATCAAAAAGGCGCTGCCGGATATTCATATCAAAGCCCTCACGGCGGCCGAGATCAATTTTTTGGCCCAGGAGTATGGGCTTTCGATCGACGAGGTCTTGGATCGTATGGTCGAAAACGGCGTCGATTCGATGCCGGGCGGCGGTGCGGAGATTTTCGACGAAGGGGTCCGCGAGTATATCTGCAAAGGTAAGGTCAGTTCGCAAGGGTGGCTGCAGATCCATCGAAAGTGGCACGAGCGGGGCAAAAAGAGCAACGCGACGATGCTCTTCGGTCATGTGGAGAGGCGGGAACATCGGATCGATCATATGTTGCGGCTCCGCGATCTACAGGATCGAACACAAGGTTTTAACTGTTTCATCCCACTGGTCTACCAGAAGGAGAACAACTACCTTAAAGTCGAAAACTTCCCCACCGGTCAGGAGATTCTTAAAACGATCGCCATTTCTCGGTTAGTGTTGGACAATATTCCTCATATCAAAGCCTATTGGGTGACCGCGACGATCAATTTGGCACTGATCGCTCAGGAGTATGGCGCCAACGACCTGGACGGCACGATCGAAAAAGAGTCGATCCAAGCCGCCGCGGGAGCCAACAGCGCACATGGTATGCCGCTGGAGGAGTTCGTGCATCTGATCAAGGATAGCGGTTTCGTTCCCGTCGAGCGAGACAGTCTTTACAACGAACTCAAAGTGTGGTGATGCGCCGCCTTTTTTACGATTACGCGACCTTCGCCACCGATCTCAAAGCGTTGGCTAAGCGTATCGACGAACCTTTCGACGGGATCGTGGCGATCGCACGAGGGGGGATGACGATGGCCCACATGCTCGGTGAGTATTGGGGGATTCGCGAAGTTTTCACGATCAATGCCGTCGGTTACGAAGGAACGCGCAAACTCGATCGTACACGGCTTTTCAATCCCCCCGATCTTGATGGGTTGAACCGGGTGTTGATCGTCGACGATATCGCCGATTCGGGCCAGACGCTCCAAGCGGTGACGCGACGCTTTCAAGCTCACTATCCTGCGATACTCTTTCGTACGGCGACACTCTTTTACAAACCGAAAAAATCCTGTTTCGAGCCGACGTGGTGGCAAAAAGAGGCCGATGACGCATGGATCGACTTTTTCTGGTCGGAGGATTTGAACCGATCGTCGGAAGCTGGACGACCCGTCTCCTGCTAGGCGTGTCGGGGTGAATCAAAGTCGCACGATCCATCCGGACAGAAGAAAGGCCATCATCGCCAAAAAGGCCGCGAACAGTGCCCAGGGTAGTTGCGTCTTGACATGAGCGACGAGGTCGCACCCGGCGGCCATGGCGGCGATGATCGTGGTGTCGGAGATCGGGGAGGCGTGATCTCCGAAGACGCCACCACTGACGACCGCCGCGATGGCGAGGGGTAGTAGTGCCGTATCGACCATACCCATACCGGCGTTCATCGTGATGGCGATAGGCATCATGATCGAAAAGGTCCCCCAACTCGTTCCCGTCGCGAATGCGATGAGGGCCGAGAGAAGGAAGATTCCTGCAGGTAGAAGGGCGGGGTTTAAAATGGCACGGGCGAAATGGGCCATGTATCCTCCCGTATCCAGTTTCACGGTCACGTCACCGATCGCGAAAGCCAACAGTAAAATCCCTGCGATCGGAAGCATCGTCACGACGCCTCGATAGATCGCCTCGACAATCTTCATAGATTCCATCTTCCCCCGTAATCGGTAATAGAGCGAAGAGAGGAGAACCGATCCCAAGACACCGACGAAGACGGCGGTGGAACCGCTTCCTTCGAGAGGATTGCCTTCTCCGGTGATGAAAAGAGCGACGACGACGAGCCCCAGCATCGAGAGGATCGGTACGAGGAGATCCAGGGGCGTGCCTTGTCGGGAAGGCGCGTGAGAAGATGCGGGGGTATCGATCGGGGTATAGGCGGGAAAATCGATCCCTTTGAGGATCGTAAAGAGCACCAGCGCGATACTGAAGAAAGCGTAGAAGTTGAAGGCGAGGGAATTGGCGAGCAGAGGGAGCGCTTCGCCATCGATGACGCCGGCGTCGATCTGAGCGCCTATGAGTCCTAGGAGTAGAGCCCCCCATGCGTTGAGAGGGAACATGGTGCACACCGGTGCGGCGGTCGAATCGCAGATGTAGGCGAGTTTTTCCCGTGACGTGCCGAAACGGTCGGTCAACGGTCTGGCCACGGTACCGGCGACGAGGGAGGTGATGGAAGACTCGATGAAGATCGCCAAACCGATGAAAAAAGGGAACAGTTCCGCTCTCTTTTTGTCGGTGACATACCCTTTTTGGCGCTGAAGGTATGCGACGAAGCTTTCGACGCCACCGCTTCTTTGGATCAATTCGATGATGGCGCCTACGAATATGGCGAAAGCGAGGGTTTTAAGTACCCACCCTTTTTGCAGGAGGTCGCCAAATCCCTCCCACATGGCCACCGCCGCCGCCACGGGATGGGGGTCGATCACCAAGTAACCGGAAAGGATGCCTACGGCCAGCGCGAGAAAAACATTTCGCGTTATAATGGCCAAAACGATTGCCAAAAAAGGGGGTAGCAATGCATAGACGCCGTAATGCACGATCGATGGTCCTATTTTTTTTGATTCCTATTGTAGCCGTTTTCGGCTATGGTTCCGATAAGAAGGGCACGCTTGCGAACGCTTCGCAAATGGTCAAGGTATACGATGCCCATGGCAGCCGTGCGGCGATGGCTTTTTTCGAAAAAAGAGGCGACGATTGGATACAAGTCGGTGCCGAATGGCCCGTCAATATCGGCCGTCACGGCTTGGGCAAGCGTCAAGAGGGCGACGGGAAAACGCCGGTCGGTGTCTTCGCGCTCGGCGACGTCTACGCTTACAAGAGAATCGAAACGAAAATGCCGCTTTTCGTCGCTTTCGACGAGAAAATGATCTGTGTCGACGATCCCAAGTCACGCTACTACGACCGTATCGTCGATAAAACCCGAGTGATAGAAGATTTCAAAAGTTACGAACCGATGCACCGCAAAGATGGGCTCTACGAGCGATTGGTGACGGTGGCGTACAATCCCTCTCACAAACCCGGCAAAGGCTCTTGTATCTTTTTGCATATCGCCCATGGCGACAAACCGACCGCCGGTTGCGTAGCGATGCCGAAAATCGCGATGGAAAAGCTCACGGCTTGGCTCGATCCGAAGAAACATCCGGTCCTGGTCGTCGAGCGGTGGCGACCGGCGGCCCGTTTCGCCTCGATCAGTAGATGACACGCGCCAGATAGAGACCCTGAGGCGGCGCAAGCGTGGTGGTGTGGCGTTGTAGACCGGTGAGCTGACGGTCGATCCGATGGGGGGTGAGGTCACCTGCGATCGTCTCCATCACGGCTCCGACGATCATGCGCACTTGAGCCC
>CAZORY010000100.1:0-6378 GCA_964582435.1 uncultured Campylobacterales bacterium | reverse complement strand
AATCGTTGGCCAGATCGCCACCCTCGTGCTCGCGGCTGAAGTTTGCAATACCGCAGGTTCTGGCAGCGTATTTGTAGAGCTTTTTGGTCAGTTCCGCTTCGACTTGCAGCAGCTTTCCAATGTTTGGCGCTTTGGCTATCTTTGCTTGCACATCACTTAGCAACGACTCGACTCTATCTGCATCGAATCCTTCCATTTTTAGTTCACGATCTTTGTTCCATACTTTTTTGATGAAGTCGATTCGCTTTTCCTGAAATCGCTTGGCGGTTTCGATACGCTTCGTCTCATCGAACCAAAAACCGACCCAGCCTTGAAGATACTCGGTCGGACGGTATTCGCTCTGCGGATTCAACCATTCGACCTCGCTCCCCATAAACAGCGGTGTCGCTCCGCCACCACAGAAGCCGACCAGCACTCCAGCTTGAGAGAGCATCCGCATCGCCGCTTGGGTGATGGAAGTTCCAGTACCAAGAAGTAAACAGGTAGTATTGGCTATTGGAATATTCCAATAGTTGTAGGCTTTACTATTTTCACTAAGGTAAACAACTCGACCATCCTTTTGCATCACCCGACACATTTCGAGATAGTAGATATTGGCCCGTTTGGAATGCAATATTGCTTTTAAATCACTAAGCTGTTCCATTGATATATCTTTCATAAAAACTTGACAATACTTGAATATAACATTTTTCACCAAAGATCATGGCGCTTACAAACAGCGTCCGTCGGCACAATCTTACTTTCATAATTGACAAAGAATTCATTTTTAATACATCTATTATGACATCGGTAGTATTGAACAAAGTTTATGACTTATGGTTTGAAAATTTGTATTCTCGTTATATTTGATCGAATATCTATATTCATTCGCGATTCTTTCTTTTTTGTATACACATTTGCATTCCGTAATCTTTTGAAACTTCGGCGTCTCAAAAATGGAAACCATTCGACCAAAGATCCGTGTCGAAAACTTTATTCAAAATTTCGCTATCATTATATTATGGATAGATTTCTTTTTTATTTTTTCACTCAATCTGAAATCTATCTTCAAATCACCAAATTTAAACATACACCATCCAACGAGAAGGACAGAGTACGATGATCGTTACCCGTTTCGCACCAAGTCCTACGGGATATCTGCATATCGGCGGCCTGCGAACCGCGCTATACAGTTATCTCTGGGCACGAAAGAACCAGGGAATTTTCAAACTACGTATCGAAGATACGGACCTCAGCCGAAACTCCGCCGAGGCGACGCAGAAAATTCTCGAGGCGTTCGACTGGGTCGGCCTCGACTACGACGGCGAAGTGACCTATCAATCCGACCGATTCGATCTTTACAAAAGCTACATCCTCAAACTCCTGGACGAAGGCAAGGCTTACAAATGCTATATGACCAAAGAGGAGTTGGACAAGCTCAGAGAGGAGCAGATGGCGCGCAAGGAGCGCCCCCGCTACGATGGCCGATATCGTGATTTCACCGGTACACCGCCCGAAGGTGTGGAGCCCGTGATCCGTATCAAAGCGCCACTGGAGGGCGATATCGTCTTCGACGACGGTATCAAGGGAACCATCACGATCAAAGCGAGCGAGGTGGACGACTTCATCATCGCCCGAAGCGACGGTACGCCCACCTACAATTTCGTCGTCGCTATCGACGACGCGACGATGGGTATCACCGACGTGATCCGCGGCGACGATCACCTCTACAACACGCCCAAACAGATCATCGTCTACGAAGCGCTGGGCTTTTCGCTACCCCGCTTCTACCACGTGCCGATGATCCTGGGTCCCGACGGCAAGAAGCTCTCCAAACGCCACGGCGCTACCGACGTAATGGCCTACAAAAGCGAAGGTTATCTCCCTGAAGCGCTGCTCAATTTCCTGGTCCGCCTGGGATGGAGCCACGGCGATCAGGAGATCTTCAGCCTCGAAGAGATGCTCGAACATTTCGATCCCGGCGACATCAACGCCTCGGCCTCGCAATACAATCCCGACAAACTGCTCTGGCTCAATGCCCACTACATCAAGAACAGTCCCAACGAACGGCTGGCCAAACTTTTGGAAGATTACGGCCTCTTCCTTTTCAGCCACGACAAACGCGAAATTCTGCTCGATATTTTCAAAGAGCGTTGCAAAACCCTCAAAGAGATGGCCGAGCAGATCAAAGAGGTATTGGAAACCCCACAATCTTACGACGAAAAGGCGCTCAAAAAAGCTTTCAAAGGTGAAGCGGTCGCCATTCTCTCCGATTTCGCCGAGGCCCTGGAGATGGAGGGCGAGCTGCATCTGCCGACCGACTACCACGCGCTGATGGAACGCTTCGTCGAAGAGAAAGGGATCGGATTCGGCAAGATCGGCATGCCCTTGCGCGTCGCGCTGATCGGCCGATTGGGCGGGCCGGACCTTGGCGATGTGATGAGCATCGTCGGCAAAGCCGAAACCCTTGGACGCATTCAAAAAATTCTCAACTTTCTAAAGGAACATCATGTCTGACAAAATCACCAAAGAAGAAGCCCTCCGCTACCACGAAGGGGGCAAAATCGGCATCACCGTCACCAAACCCTGCGAAACGGCCAGAGAGCTCTCGATGGCCTACACCCCGGGCGTCGCAGAGCCCTGTCGCGAAATCGAAAAAGATCCTTCCCTGGCCTATCGATACACCAACAAAGCCAATCTCGTCGCCGTGATCAGCAACGGAACGGCGGTTTTGGGACTCGGCGACATCGGAGCTCTGGCGGGCAAACCGGTCATGGAGGGCAAATCGGTCCTTTTCAAGAAGTTCGCCGACGTGGACGCGTTCGATATCGAGCTCGACGAAAAGGATCCCGATAAACTCGTAGCGATCTGCAAAGCGATGGAGCCTACTTTCGGCGGCATCAACCTCGAAGACATCAAAGCACCGGAGTGTTTCTACATCGAGGAGCGTTTGAAACAAGAGACGAATATCCCCGTCATGCACGACGATCAGCACGGCACCGCCATCATCACCACCGCGGGTCTCATCAACGCGTTGGAGTTGACGGGTAAAGATGTGGCGAAGATGAAGATCGTCATCGTCGGAGCGGGTGCCGCGGGTATCGCCTGCGGCAAGATGTACAGACTGCTGGGCGCCGAACATATCGTGATGCTCGACTCCAAAGGCGTCATCCACAAAGGTCGCGACGATCTCAACCCTTACAAAGCGGAGTTCGCGATCGACACCGAAGACCGAACCCTCGAAGAGGCGATGCGAAACGCCGATATGCTGCTAGGTCTCTCCAGAGCCGGCCTCGTGACACCGGAGATGGTCGCATCCATGGCGCCCAATCCCATCATTTTCGCGCTGGCCAACCCCGTGCCCGAAATTCTTCCCGAAGAGGTCCAAAAAGTCCGGGATGATGTGATGATGGGTACGGGTCGCAGCGACTATCCCAACCAGGTCAACAACGTTCTGGGCTTTCCTTTTATCTTCCGGGGCGCGCTGGACGTACGGGCTACGGCAATCACCGAAGGGATGAAGATGGCGGCAGCCCGGTCGCTGGCGGCGCTGGCCAAAGAGCCGGTTCCCCAATACGTCAAAGACGCCTACGGCGGTGCCGACCTCTCATTCGGTCCCGAATATCTCATCCCCAAACCTTTCGACAAAAGGGTATTGGTCTGGGAAGCCTCCGCCGTCGCCAAAGCCGCCGTAGATGACGGGGTCGCCCAAATCGACGCGTTCGACCATTGTCGCTATCGTGCCAAGTTGGCCGCTTCCATCGGTCTGGTGATGGCCGATCCTTGCGCTTGAGACGAAGGGTGGTTTGCCACCCTTTCAGACAGGATTTTCCAGAGTCATCTGCATCAAACTGTTGACCAAGATAGCGATATCTTCCAGACGCTCCGTTTCGGGGGCCTCCATAAAACGGGAAAATTCCGCCTGCAACGCACCGTAACGCTCTTCGCAGTCACGAAGATAGCTCTTCAGCGCTTCCTCCATCGCTTCACCTTTGCGCTGATAACGGATCACCTTTTCGCTCAGACTCGTCACGGCGAACTCGACGAACTCCTCCAGCTGCCGCTTGATCGTATGCTCCTCCTCGTTTTTGGGCCGATAGCGCTCCAACGCTTCCATGATTTCGTTGATATGTAGGCGTTTGATGATGGCGTACATCAACTGGGCCGTCTCGTCGAACCGCCGATGATTGCGCTCGTGCAAAATGATCGCCGCCACCGTGAATTTCATATAGGGCAGATGGTGGAAAAAGCGGTTGAGGGGGCTCTTTTCGGCGACGACCGGGGTGATCTTCTCCTCCGGTACCATCTCCATCAATCGCGCCAGTTCGCTTCGATAACGCAAAAGGGTGGGGGCGTGAATCTGATCGATGGCAAGATGACGCATCATCCAGCTTACGCTGAACTCCAACGTCGTATCGATCTCGAAGAGCAGATCGTACTGTTTTTGGGCTTCCATGCGATAGTCGTGTCGGAAAATCTCGTAGCGAATGTCGTTGGAACCGAAGAGTTGATTGCAGATGAGATAGCTTTTGATCTTGGCGACGAACTTCTCCTTCCCCAGCTCGTCATAGTCGGCGATGAACGTAACGCCTGCGTTGTTGATGACCCGATTGGCCATCACCGTCGCGGCGATCTCTCGGCGCAGAGGGTGCTGCAAGATTTCGTCTTCGTAGATCGTGGAGAAGGATTTGGGGAAATATTTGAGCAGGTACTCCTGGGCGAAAGGATCGTCCGGCAGGTCGCTATCGAGCAACAATCGCTTGAGAAAGATTTTGGAATAGGAAAGCAGCGTTCCCAAGATAGGCCGCACCAGCCCTTGACGGTCGTCGAGGACCTCTTCGATCTTTTCGTTTTTAGGGATGTGAAACTGCTTGCGGCTAAAGACGGGAAGCTCCCGTTCCAGTAGGGCGATCACCTGCAAAAAGGGAACCAGGTCGGTCCGACTGCGCCGGTGGTCCAAAGAGATGGCCAGGGATTGGTGATAGTTGGTCCACAGGACACGGTTGACCACCATCTCCGCCTGATGCCGGAGCGCTTCGAGGCGGCTCTCCTCGTCGAGCTGACCTTTGGCCACGAGAGCGCCCAGGGTGATTTTGAGATTGACTTCGTAGTCACTGGTGTTGACACCTGCACTGTTGTCGATGGCATCGAGATTGATAAAGCCGCCGTTTTTGGCGAATTCGATCCGAGCGGGCAACGTGAATCCCAGATTGCCCCCCTCGCATACGGCACGCACCCGCAGGTCGGAAGCGTCGATACGGACGTTTTCGTTGGCCTTGTCCCCTACGTCCAGGTTGCTCTCCCAACTCGCCTTCACATAGGTCCCCACCCCACCGTTGAAGAGCAGATCCGCTTTGATTTTCAAAATCGCCTGAACCAACTCTTCGCCGCTGAGGGTCTCTTTCGACGTTCTCAAAAGCCGCTGCATCTGAGGCGAAAGGGGGATCGCCTTTTCGTCCCGTCCGAAAACACCGCCCCCCTCGCTGATCTTTTCGGGATCGTAATAGCGCCATCCCCCTTTCGGGCTCGCTTTAAAAAGACGCTCTCTTTCGTGATAGGCGATTTCTGGATCGGGATCGGGATCGACGAAGATTTCACTGTGGCTGAAGGCGGCCAGCAGTTTGAAGCGACGGCTCAAAAGCATTCCGTTGCCGAAAACGTCGCCGTTCATGGAACCGATCCCGATCACCGTCACGGGAGTCTCTTGAAAATCGACCCCTTCTTCGATGAAGTAGCGTTCCACCGATCGCATCGCCCCTTTGGCGGTGATGCCGAGCTCTTTATGGCTGTAGCCGTGACTGCCGCCGCTGGCGAAGGCATCACCCAGCCAGAAGCCCCGACGCAGAGCGATGGCGTTGGCGGTATCGCTCATATGGGCCGTACCCTTGTCGGCGGCGACGACGAAGTAGGTGTCGTCCCCATCGTAGCGGACGATTTTGGGATCTACGAGCGTTCGTCCCTCTTGTTGATTGTCCACCAGATCCAATAGTGCATCGATATAGAGCTCGTAAAAGTGGGCGAAACGCTCCTTGGTGATCTCCTCTTTCGGGCTACGGATCACGAAGCCCCCTTTGGCGCCGCTGGGAACGATGATGGCGTTTTTGCCCTCCTGGGTCAACATCAAAGAGCGAATTTCCACCCGATAATCCTCGAAACGGTCGCTCCATCGGATACCGCCTCGACTCACACGGCCCATTCTGAGATGGACGCCGCTTAGTGCATAGTGATGCACGAACGCTTCGATGTGAGGCTGCAACCCCGACAAACGCCCTTGTATCTCGTCGGTATGGATTTTGAAAGCGATCGTCTCTTTGTCGAGGAAAAAGTTGGTCCGTACCATGCGACGAATGATCTCGTAAAGGGTCCGCAGCACTTGGTCTTCGGTGATATGGGTGATCG
>CAZORY010000099.1:0-6465 GCA_964582435.1 uncultured Campylobacterales bacterium | reverse complement strand
AATACCCGTCATTGTCCTCACGACCGACGAATCGAAGAAGACGGAAGCTCTCAACAGTGGCGCCAACGACTTCATCGCCAAACCGGTCCGTGAAAACGACATCATGAGCAAAATCGAACGCCTCACTTCCCTTTGACGCCCCTATCGGGCGTCAAGCCATATCGACGCTCGATCAACGCTTGTTGCAGCACCTCTTCGATTCGTTTCACGGGAACGATCTCCAATGCGTTCTGCACCTCTTCAGGGATGTCGTCCAGATCTCTTTTGTAGTTTTTCTCCGGAATGAGTACCTTCTTCATTTTCGCTTTGTAGGCGGCGATCAATTTCTCTTTGAGGCCGCCGATGGGTAGCACGCGACCCGTCAGCGTCAATTCCCCGGTCATCGCCACGTCGGCACGGACTTTGTACTCTCCGAAAATGGAGGCGATCGCCGTGGCCATCGTGATACCGGCACTCGGGCCATCTTTAGGTGTGGCACCTTCGGGGATATGGATATGTAGATCGTAGCGCTTGTAGACTTCGCTCGGCTCCACTTTGATCTTCTCTTCCCGCTCCTTGGCGGTTTTGGGAATGATCTTTTCGTCGATCGCCAGCCGGCCCGTATCGATCAAGGTCTTGACGACACTCAGCGCGATACGTGCGGACTCTTTCATGACCTCCCCCAAGCTACCCGTCAACTGCAGTCCCCCTTTGCCTTTGATCTTGATCGTCTCGATCTTCAAGACATCGCCACCCACGGCGGTCCATGCCAAGCCGTTGACGACGCCGACCTCCGGGACATTGTCGGTCTTGTCGATCTCGAAGATGGGTTTTTCCAAAAATTCGGGCAAATTCTTCACCGTCACCGAAACTTTGACGACCGTCGGATCGCCGAGGATCATTTTGGCCGCTTTTCGGATCATATCGGCGATGCGACGACGCAGGTTTCGCACGCCCGCTTCCCGAGTATAGTTTTCGATAACCGTCTCGAGAGCCGCTTTGGTGATCGAAAATTCACTCCGTTTCAGCGCATGCTTTTTGAGCTCCTGAGGAATCAGATAGCGTTTGGCGATTTCGAATTTCTCTTGAGGCGTATAGCTGCTTAAAAAGATGAACTCCATCCGATCGCGTAAAGGCCCGGGGATCATCCCTATGTCGTTGGCGGTCGCGACGAAGATCACCTGGCTCAAATCGATATTGAAGTTGAGATAGTAGTCTCGGAAGGCGCTGTTTTGTTCGGGATCGAGGATCTCCAACAACACCGACGTGGGGTCGCCTCGCATACTGCGGCCGACCTTGTCGATCTCGTCGAGCACCATCACGGGATTCATCTCTCCGGCGTCGATGAGTCCTTGCACGATACGCCCCGGCATCGCACCGATATAGGTGCGTCGGTGGCCGCGAAGTTCGTTGACATCTTCGAGCCCTCCCAAGGCGATGCGCACCAATTTGCGTTTGAGCGCTTTGGAGATGGAGTTGGCCAAAGAGGTTTTACCGATCCCTGGAGGGCCTGCAAAACAGAGGATCGCACCTTTGATCTGCTTGTCGGCTACGCCTCGTAGCTCCGCCAATTCCCGTACGGAGAAGTACTCCACGATCCTCTCTTTGGGTTTTTTGAGACCGTAGTGGTCTTTGTCCAATTGGGCTTGGACATCCTCGACCTTCAAATGTTTTCTGGCATATTGACCGAAAGGAATCTCCAGCACCCAATCGAGCCAGCTTTGCAGCATGTTCGCATCGGCACTATCGGGATGCATCCGCGAAAAACGATCGATCTGTTTTTTGATCTCCTTGTAGGCATCCTCGCCCATGTGGGGCTTTTTAGCCTCCAGTTTCTTGCGATACTCTTCGATCTCCTCTTCTCTTTGGGTATCGGTACCCAACTCCTGCTGAATCTGTTTGAGCTGCTCTTTGAGAAAATACTCCTTGTTGACCTGCTCGATCCGGTGATGGACTTTGGAACGAATCTCTTTTTGAAGCTTGCCCGCCTCGATTTCGGCACTGACGATGTCGATCAACAACAAAAGCCGCTGTTCCACGTCCTCCTCGACGAAAAGTTCGTACGCCTCGGGCTTTTTGATCTTGATGGTGCTGGAGACCAGATCGGCGATCCGATTGGGTTCGTGATTCTCTTCGATCGTACGGATCAGATCGGGAGGGAACTGATTGGTCACTTGCGAAAGCTGTTGGAGCTTCTCACGCAGCACCTCCATCAACGCTTCGATCTTGGGCTCGTTGTAAGGCTTCGTCTGGATAATGTCCACCTTCGCCACCAGGGGATTGTGGTTGACTGGCTCCACGATCCGCCCGCGAGCCAATCCCTGGAAAAGGACTTTGATACGACCGTCGGGCAGCGTCACTTTGCGCATGATGGAGCCGACGACGCCCGCATCGTAGATGGCGTCGAAACTTCGCTCACCCTCGTGACCGGGCTTGGTCGGGCAGACGAGGACCAACGAATTGCTCTCCACCGCCTCGACCGCCGCCTGGACGTTCTTCTCGTCGCTCAAAAAGATCGGTGAAATCATAAAAGGGTAGAGAAAGATATCGTCTTCGACCAATACCGGCAGATCCGCCGGAAAGGCACTGTAATCGCTCAATTGCATATTGCCTCCGTTACTCCGTCATAGAGTTTAATTTTTTCTTAAAATATAGTGATTTCGGAGCGGTTTGTCAAGGGAACGGCTCACTCGAAGAGCCAGTCGAACCATCCAGCGGGCGGCGGCGCGATATCCTCCTTACGCACCCATCCCGATGCGTTGCGCTTCCGATAGATGGCGGCAGCACGGGGTTTGTCCCGACGATCGTACAATCGAGCGATCTTCTCGTTGAGCAGATACTCCGTCATCGCCAGACGGGTTTCGATCGTCTCCACGATCGGCGTGAATTCACCGCTGGGGTATTTGAGGATATAGTTTCGGGCCCTAGCGAGCGTATCCTCGATCAGCTTCTGATCGCGTTGAGGCGAACGCAGACCGAAAAAAGCCGCTTTGATCTTCATGAACTCGGCCAACATACGATTTTTGAAACTGCCGTAGCGCTTCATGTACTCGTCCATGTAAAACTGCGCCAAGAGATACTCCTCGGCATCCATATGGGCTTGGGCCAAAATCATCATCGCCTGGGGGATCAACGGCGAACTGATATGTTCGCTCTCCAAAGAGGTGAAGAGATTGTCCGCTTTTTCCAGATTGCCCGAAGCGACCTTTTTCATCATCTTTTGATACCAGTAGATGGCCGGTTTCTCGTACTCTTGCTCGCTTTTGGAGCCACAACCCGTCAGTAGCACCGCCACGACCGCGACCGCCGCCATTCTCGTCACGAAACTTTTGATCATCCCCATCCTTTATCCCGTGCCCTTCAGGGGCCTCATAGGATCCGTAGTTTAAACTATGGAAAGATTTTAGCCGATATATGGTTACCAAACGATTAAACAAAGGCGTAGTGCATGGAATATCGAATCGTGATGCCGATTCTAGGCTTCGCAAGCGTACAAAAAATGCGGCTCGAGGCGTTGGAAGGGCCTTTCTTTCGGCTGGAAGGGGTGGAGGAGAACGCGCCTACTTTCACGTTGATACGCCCCGAGGCACTCCGTGACGACTACGCGTTCGATCTGCCCGATGCCGCCGTCGCCCGGCTCGGCTTGAAAGATCCCAAGGACGCCCTGGTGCTCAACCTGATGATTCTCGCCGACCCTATCGAGAACTCCCACATCAATTTCGTCGCGCCACTCGTTTTCAACCAAGCCGACGGCACGATGGCTCAAGTGGTACTCGATGGGACGAAGTACCCGAATTTCGGTGTCGCCGAACCGCTGGCCGACTATCTCTCGACCAAGGAGATGGCATGAAACTGACCCTCGTAGGCCCCGGCAAAATGGCCCTGGCACTGGCTAGAGGATTGGAAAAAGAGCACGAGCTCACGATCGTCGGTCGTGACGGTGAGAAACTCCTGCGTTTCGCCGAAGCCCTCACCCGGCACGCCGACACCGCGCTGCTGGACAAATACGATATCGAAGGTCAGACGGTGATTTTGTGCGTCAAGCCCCACGCCCTCGAGAGCGTCGCCAAAGCCCTCAAAGGTCGAGCGGCCGCCCTCTATTCGGTGCTCGCCGGCGTCTCGATCGAGACCTTGCGCAAAGGGATCAAAGCCGAGCACTATATCCGCGCCATGCCCAATCTCGCCGCCGAATTCTTCGCTTCGATGACCACGCTGACCGGTGACAGCGCCAAAAAGAGGGAGGCCGAAACGATCTTCGGCGCTATCGGCGACACCCTGTGGGTCGAGAGTGAAAAGTCCCTCGATATCGCCACCGCCGTCGCCGGCAGCGGCCCGGCCTACCTCGCCCTCGTCGCCGAATCCCTCGCCGACGGTGCCGTCGCCCAAGGGCTAAAACGCGAGGAAGCGGCGAAACTGGTCGAAGGCCTTTTCAAAGGTTTCGCACCCCTGATCGCCGCCACCCATCCTGCCATGATCAAAGAGGCGGTCATGAGCCCCGGCGGCACCACCGCCGCCGGCTGTCTGGCCCTCGAACGGCATGCCGTCCGCGCCGCCTTCGCCGAAGCGATTGTAGCGGCCTATGCAAGAGTAAAAATATAAATTGTCTTACAAATACACGGGATCAAATATTATTTTTCCGAAAATTTTAAACTTTATTATGATTTTTACGATATATTACTAATAATGTAGTGCGCAAAGAAAAGCCAAATCCATCGTGAGATGGAGACGGAAAGCTTCGGGGCTTCTAAAGTCGGCTGAGCCGCCTCTTGCGAGCATTCACTTACTCAGCCCTTTTGCAATGCGATTACAAATTTCTCCGGTGCTTACCGGAAGCGAAAGGTGTGACGATGAAAAATATTAAGCTTGCTTTTGAACTTTTGCTGTTTCCTATTATATTTCTGTTTCAGAGTGTTGGTATGCATTTCTTTAGGATACGGGAGGGGGGGTATCGCTATCATCTGACCCCTATGGTAGCTTTCGCCTTCTTCGCTTTTGTAGGGCATACCGTACTTTATGCAGGTGCAGTCGATGACTCTTATACTACACAATCCGGTGTATCCATTACCAGAAATGTAATGGACAACGATACCGGAGATAGCCGATGCGACGCACCGCGTACAAAATTTGTTGAGTTCACTTCCCAACCTAGAAACGGCACTTTTACCGACAATGGGAACGGCTCGTTTACTTATACACCCGATACCAATTACCAAGGAACTGAAACATTCTCTTATACAATGAAATACAAAGAGAAAGGGAGGATTGGAGGATGTTATTGGAGCTGGCTGGAAACCGGCAAAGTTACTATCGAAGTGACTGCACCGCCTACTCCCCCCACCATCGATGTCCCCGACCAAACCGCTATCGTCAACCAGTCATTCAGCCTCGATCTCTCAAGCTATACGAGCGAACCCAACGGCGATACAGTCACCTATAGCGTCGATACGCTTCCAGCTGGACTTTCACTTGACTCATCGACCGGCATCATCAGCGGAACACCGACAACGACCGGCACCTATACGGTGACGGCGACCGCTGAGGACAAAGATGGATCGGATAGCGACACCTTTACCATTACGGTCAATGAATTGACCATCGTAGAAAATGCTGATGATCTTTGCTACGAACAACCTGTTGCCTCAGGTATGTTTTGTTTTAGTATGGGGATTTGTAGCGGCGGTATGGGATGTAAAAACACCTACCCTCTCAACAACATAGGAGATTCCGATCTTTCTGCTGTTAATGTCATTTATGATGAAACTGGGCTGGGAGGATCGTTTGGCAGTACTTGTGGTGTCGATCCCTCCGGTACGTGCGAAACGGTACATGATATAGACTTTGGTCCTTTTGGATTTTTCAATCAAGCGACTGAATTCAATTTAACCAATCCTATCCCACCTAATGACAACAGCAACTCTATATGGTCACAAAACTTTGCTGATATGAGCTGTTTTAACGGAGAGAGACTATACGCTCAATACATCAAAGGCGGTGTACTCCATCGAGGAAAAATCAAAAAATGCTCCGAACAGCAGCAAGGCTATCGTCCCTTCACCCTCCGATACCAAAATATCTTCCGCGGGAAAATGATCACCGTAGGGAATACCATTCTTGTCGCCCCAAGCAACCAATATGATGGTGTTTGCAGCCACTATACGAATGGTCCATATATCGACGATGCATCAGAAACAAACGACAACTATTTCTTATGCGCTTATCATAATGATACGAATGTCAACTTTCCAACGACATCGGCCACTATACCCATCGACAACCCCGATGAGATCGAAATCGCATGGGCTGGGCTCTATTGGCAAGCATTAGTCAAAAATGACGTCGACGTCACTTCGATGCAGATCAAGATCAAGCATAACGACGAAGAATATCACACCATCGGATACGACCATCTCGACTGGGTAGACGGTGACGGACATAGCGGATACATCAGTTACTCAGCTTTTAAAGACATCACTGATCTTTTTACAA
>CAZORY010000098.1:0-6548 GCA_964582435.1 uncultured Campylobacterales bacterium | reverse complement strand
CTAAATCTACCATATTTGCGAGGCTTCCAACATGTCACTTTCCGTCATCGTTCTAGCTGCGGGCCAAGGGACCCGTATGAAATCGAAACGCCCGAAGGTCCTACATCCCATCAGCGGTTTGCCGATGCTTCACTTCGTTCTCAAAACCGCCCAAAGCGTCAGTGACGACGTCACGGTGGTCCTCTATCACCAAGCCGAGAGGATCAAAGAAGCGATCCAGGATCGTTTCGAAGGGATTCGTTTCGTCATTCAAGACCATGCCAACTATCCCGGTACCGGCGGAGCGGTGATGAATGTCCCTTGCCGTCACGATCGGGTCCTGGTGCTCAACGGCGATATGCCTCTCGTCACTTCCGAAGCTCTGGAACCGTTGATCACGACAAAGGCGGATATCGTCATGAGCGTTTTCGACCTACCCGATCCTTCCGGATACGGTCGTGTCGTCGTGGAAAATGGGGAAGTTCTCGAGATCGTCGAAGAGAAAGATTGCTCACCCGAGCAAAAAAAGATCCATACCGTCAACGCGGGCGTCTACTGTTTCAAAAAAGAGATCCTGGATCGTTATCTACCTCGACTCGACAACGACAACGCCCAAGGCGAATACTATCTGACCGACATCATCCAGATGGCTCGTACGGAAGGGCGCCATATCGTTCCGGTATGGGTCGAGGAGGAGGCTTTCAAAGGCGTCAATAGCCGTTACGATCTCGCCCATGCCGAAACGTTGATGCAAAATCGCATCAAAGCACGCTGGATGCGTGCCGGTGTGACGATGCACCTACCCGATACGATCTATATCGATGCCCAAGCGGTCTTTTCGGGCGATTGCACCCTCGACAACGGTGTGACGATCCATGGTGAAAGCGTCATCACCGAAAGTCATATTCGTGCCCACAGCGTCGTCGAAACATCCGACATCAAGCGAAGCGGCATCGGCCCGATGGCCCGCATCCGTCCGGGTTCCGTGATCGAAGATTCGCATATCGGCAACTTCGTGGAGGTCAAAAAATCACATCTACGGGGGGTCAAGGCAGGCCACTTGAGCTATCTCGGCGATGCGACGATCGACGAAGGGACCAACATCGGAGCGGGCACCATCACCTGCAACTACGATGGTCGAAGCAAATACCGGACCGTCATCGGAAAAAACGTCTTCGTCGGCTCCGACACCCAACTGGTCGCTCCCGTGACGATCGATGACAACGTCCTCATCGCCGCCGGGACCACCGTCACCGAAGATGTCCGTGAAGGATCGCTCGCTATCTCCCGGACACCGCTCAAAAAGGTCGCCGGCTTTTTCCACCGCTTTTTCAGGACCGGCCAACGATGATCGGGCCGATTCGTTTAGACGGTAAAAAGATAGTGCTGGGGGTAAGCGGGAGTGTCGCCGCCTACAAAGCGTGCGATCTGGCTCGCCTCTTCGTCAAATCCGGTGCGACGGTCCGGGTCGTGATGACCCCTTCCGCCGAGCGTTTCGTTTCGCCTCTGACCTTCGAAGCGCTCACGGGCCAGGAAGTCCTGACACAACGCAATGAAAGCTGGGCCGAGGATCACAACCACATCGCCCTGGGCGAGTGGGCGGATCTGTTCATCGTCGCCCCCGCCACCGCCAACACGCTCAACAAAATGGCATCGGGCATCGCGGACAACCTCCTTTTGCAAACCGCGCTCGCCTTCGGCCGATGGATACTGCTCGCCCCCGCCGCCAATACCCGTATGATCGAACACCCCACGACCGTGGCCAATCTCAAACGTCTCGCTCTACACCGAATCGCCATCGTCGAACCTCAAAACAAACTGCTCGCTTGCGGCACCGAGGGCAACGGCGCGATGGCCGAACCTGAAACGATTTTTTTCCATGCGCTCAAATATCTTCTTGGCGACGACTATTGGCAAGATCGTCGTGTCGTCGTCACGGGTGGCGGTACGATCGAAAAGATCGACGAAGTCCGTTATCTGGGAAATTTTTCCAGCGGCAAAATGGCCCAAGCACTGGCTCTCGCTCTCTACGCCAAAGGCGCCGACGTCTGTCTCGTGACGACCGTAGCGCCGAAGACGCCTCTACCGATCCACGTCATCGAAGTCCAAAGCGCACAAGAGATGCTCGACTACACCGCCGATGCCCTAAGAGTCGCCAAAAAGGGACTTCTTAAAAAACCTTCGTTCCACACCGATTTCGACCAGCCGCGACTCGTGCAAAAGACCCCTTGGCTCATGATGGCCGCGGCCGTCGCCGACTATCGACCGGCCCATCCCCAACAGGGCAAACTGAAAAAGGAGACATTGGGCGAACGGTGGTGCCTGGAGCTGGTCCAAAACCCCGACATCCTCAAAAGCCTCGATCGTGAAGGGGTCAAGACTCTGGCGTTCAAAGCGGAGATGGAGCCTGAACGAGCACTGGAAAACGCCCGGAAACTACTGACCGACAAAAAGGTCGACGCCGTGGCACTCAACGTCCTCGAGGGATCGAAAAGTTTCGGAACCGACGAACACGCGTTGACACTGGTGACACCGGCGTCCACCGTCGAATTGTCCAAAGCACCCAAAACCACCCTTGCCATGGATCTATTGGAGCGACTGGAGAGCCTATGATCCACGGCCTCACGCCGATCAGGGAGGCCCAGGCCGTTCTCGCCCGGCTCTCGGCCATCGAGGTCAACGCCCTCCTTCAGCTCGGTATCGAAATCCTCGAAAAACGTGAAGACGGTCTCTATCTGATCAAAATGGGCGCCCATACGTTGACCTCCAAAAGCGACGAACCTTTGGAACCGGGGCGCAACTACTGGGCTGCGATGAGCCAGAGCAAAGAGGGGATCGTCCAACTGGGGCGACTGTTGGTCAAACCGAGCCTTCTTCAAAAACCTTGGCCCACGGCCTCCTCCACCCTCTTCGCAGAGCACCTCCTACACAAACTCGCGACCTCCGATCGGCCATCCCACGTGGTGAAAGAGGAGTTGCTTCAACATCTAGCCAATGCCACCGATCGACAGAGCTTCCAGTACTATTCGCAACTGCTCCTTTCACTACACCACGGGGTTTTGAGTTTGCCTTTACGTTACAGGGGTAAAAAGGGTCTCCTCCAGATGCGTCCCCAACAAGAGGAGGAGGATTTAAACCAAAAAAGTGTAGAATTTTATGCAGCGTTGAACAATATCGGACCCGTCGAGGGTGTCGTTCGTCTCGTCGAAGAAGGCAAACATCTGCGATTGGGGCTTTACTATCCCAAAAGTGTCGCCCTTCTCAAAAAGGAGAGTGAAACGCTCCAAGGCTTCGACACCATCGAAATTCTTTTGAAAGAAGAGCCTATTTTGCCCCTTTGGGACGAAAAAAGTGGGACCGGCCTACTGGACATCAAAGGATAGCATTGAGCAATATCGCCCGACATATCGCCATCATCATGGACGGTAACGGTCGCTGGGCCACGGAGCGGGGTCTACGACGCGTCAAAGGCCATGAAAAGGGGGCTGAAGCGGTCCGTACCCTCACGACTTTCGCCTCACGCCATCCCGATATTGAAGTGCTCACTCTCTACGCTTTCAGTACCGAAAATTGGCGCCGGCCGAAGATGGAAGTCGACTTTTTGATGCGTCTTTTGGCCAACTATCTCAAAAACGAAACGCAAACTTACGTCAAAAACGATGTTCGCTTCGAAACGATCGGCGATTTGACACGCTTTTCACCCGCTCTTCGAGAGCAGATCGACAAGACGAAAGAGGCGACGAAACATGGAAACAAACTGGTCCAAGTACTCGCCCTCAATTACGGTTCGCAAGATGAGATCGCCCGGGCGGCAGCGAAGCTTTGCGAAACAGGTGAAAAGATCGGCGTCGAGACTCTCACTCAGGCGTTGGAGAGCGCCCGTTTCGGCCCGGTAGATATGCTGATCCGTACGGGTGGCGAACAGCGCCTCTCCAACTTTCTGCTTTGGCAATCGGCCTATGCCGAACTTTTTTTCACGCCCACCCTTTGGCCCGATTTCACGCCCGACGAGTTGGAACGACTCATCGAAGCGTTCAAAAAACGCCATCGACGGTTTGGAGGTATCTGATGCTCGTCGCCTTGCTGTTCGCCTTTGTCGTCGGTCTCGCCATCGGCTCTTTTCTCAACGTCCTGATCGTTCGAATCCCCAAAGGGGAGAATATCGCCTTTCCACCTTCTCATTGTCCCACATGCGACAATCGTCTCAAATGGTGGCACAACATTCCCCTTCTTTCTTGGATACTGCTACGAGGACGATGTGCCTACTGCCGCCATCCGATCGGCAAAATCTACCCCGTCGTCGAACTGCTCACGGGCCTTTTGTACGCCACCGTCGCCGCCAAAACGGGTCTTGGCATGGAGTGGTTCGTCGTCTCTACGATTTTCGCCCTATTCCTGGCACTCTCCGTCATCGATTTCGAATACTATGCCGTCCCCGACTCTCTCAACTTCACGGCCTTGGCGTTGGCCCTGCTTTTGCCACTGCTGGAGTTGGCTTGGGATTGGGGCACCGACAGTCTACGCGATCTCTCATGGTACCAAGAGGCGTTGCTCCATCGTTTCATCGATGCCGCCATCCTGGCCGCCGGTTTTTTCGTGTTGGGTTTTCTCGTCAAAAAAATCATCAAAAAAGATGCCCTTGGCGAGGCGGATATCGTCATCGCCGCCACGATGGGCGCCATGCTTGGCTTTCCTCTGGCGCTTATCGCCATCTACATCGCCGCACTTTTGGCCATCGTACCGGCCCTTTTCGCCAGAGGGCACATGGTACCTTTCGTCCCCTTTCTGGCTCTGGGGACCTGGATCGCCTGGATTTTCGACCAGCCGATTTTGACGGGATGGAGTCATCTATATGGCTAGAAGCTCCACCTACCTTCTCAAAAGTTTCGGCACCCTTTTCTTTTCGATTTTCCTACCAATCATCGCCATCGGATCGTTGATTCTTTTCGTCCGTATCGCAAAGATCACGGAAGTGACCCAAATGACCTTTGCGGAAATGCTCACCCTCTATGGCTATTTCATTCCGACGGTGCTCTTTTATACGCTTCCGATCACCTTTTTCGCCGCTTTGACATTGACGATGGTGCGGTTGAGTAACGATTTCGAATCGATCGTGCTTTTCTCTTTCGGGATTTCTCCTGCTAGAATCGCACGCTTTTTCACACCGGTCACACTCCTGATGACGGGGACGCTACTTCTGATCGCCTTGGCACTCATTCCGATCACCAAACAATTGATCAAATCCTTCATCAACTACAAAAGTGTCCATGCCGTCCTCAATATCGAAGCGAGTCAATTCGGACAAAAATTCGGTCGATGGCTGGTCTTTTTGGAAAAAAAGGATGAAAAAGGACGACTATACAACATCGTTCTCTACAATCCCTCCAATCCGAAAGAGGAGGAGGTATTAACGGCCAAAGAGGGGCGCTTCATCAACGAAAAAGGGGTGAGCGGATTGCAGTTGGAACATGGAGAGGCCTACCGTATCACCCATCAAAAAGTGCATCGCATCGATTTTGAAACGATGAAAATCTACGACACTTCCATCCATCGACCTTTCACCTATCGAAACATCGTCGATTACTGGATGGCCGCGGTGGACGACTCCAAACGACGCAAAGACCTGATACTCTTCCTCGCCGTCAGCCTCTTCCCTCTTCTGACCCTCGCTTGGGCACTCACCTACGGCATTTTGCATCCTCGATACGATCGCAACTACGCCTACGCGGCCATATTCGGCGTCACCACACTCTACTATGGCGTCCTATCGGCCGTCGCCAAAATGCCTCCGATCTATTCGATCATCTTCCTTCTTGCGTTCTGGCTGGTGGGTCTTTCGCTTTTCATCAAGAAAACGCAAAAGAGGTTCTGATGCGTCTGAAAGCGGTTATCGCTTACGATGGTTCGGCCTTTCGTGGTTTTCAATCCCAAACGACGACGCCACGGACCGTTTCGGGCGCATTGACTCGTGCCGCAGCCAAGCTGGGCATCCACGATCCGATCGTCGGTAGCGGTAGAACCGACCGAGGAGTCCATGCGACGGGACAAGTCGTCCACTTCGACATTCCCACTCACTGGCAAGAAGATCTTCCCAAATTGAGGGTCATGCTCAATCGCCTTCTCAAACCCCATATCCAGATCAAACACCTAGCGACCGTACATTCCGATTTCCACGCCCGCTACGATGCCAAACGGCGGATCTACCGATACGTTTTCAAACGTCACGAACCCACCCCTTTCGAAATGCCGTACTGCCACCACTTCCCTCAAGCCGACGCCGATCGTATCCTCCCGATTTTGAAGCGTTTCGAAGGGACCCACGATTTTAGTCTGTTTCACAAAAAAGGGAGTGATCCCAAAAGTACCGTACGGACCATCTTTCGCACCGCCGTCCGACCTTTTGGAGCTTATACGATCCTCTATCTCGAAGCCGACGGTTTTCTTCGGGCTCAAGTGCGCATGATCGTCGGGGCCGTGATGGAGACGATCGCAGGCGACCTCACCCCCCATCGGATCGACCGTCAACTCACCGGCCTACAACGCTACACTACTACCCTCGCGCCGCCTCC
>CAZORY010000097.1:0-6550 GCA_964582435.1 uncultured Campylobacterales bacterium | reverse complement strand
TTTTCGTCTATCGCCTTCTGGCCGCGATGGGGTATTGACCCCCTTCTCGCCCCCCACTTTCCAAATCCCCCCTTAACCCCCCTTTTGCTATACTTTGACAAATCGATACAAAGGTCCGAACCATGGAGTGTGAATTTCCAGCGATCAATGCCGATAGCGACGAGATCAAAGAGATTTTCGATACGGTCGAAACGATAGCGGTGATCGGTCTCTCTCCCGATCCCTCCAAAGATAGCCATCGGGTGGCGAAATATCTGCAAAACGCCGGTTATAAAATCATCCCCGTCTATCCGAAAGAGGAGGAGATACTGGGCGAGAAAGTATACCGATCCCTCAAAGAGATTCCCGGGAGCGTCGATATGGTCGATATTTTCAGAAAGCCGGCGGCCGTGGGGCCTATCGTCGACGCCTGTTTGGAGAGGGGCGACGTCAAGGTGGTCTGGATGCAAGCGGGTATCGTCAACAACGAAGCGGCCCGCAAAGCGAAAGATGAGGGTATGAAAGTGGTACAAAGCCGCTGCGCGATGGTCGATCATAGAAATCTGACATGATCGGTCTGGAAGAGATAAAAAAAGCCCACGAAGAAGTGGGCAAGGTCGCCGTCAAGACCCCCTTTTCCTATGCGCCGAAACTGAGCGAGTCGGTCGGGTGTGACGTCTATTTGAAAAAAGAGAATTTGCAAAATACCGGTTCGTTCAAGATTCGAGGGGCGTTCAACAAGATCGCCTCTTTGAGTGACGAAGAGCGTGCCAGAGGTGTCGTGGCCGCCAGTGCCGGCAACCACGCCCAGGGGGTGGCGTTGGGGGCGAAACATTTCGGGATTCCCGCGACGATCGTGATGCCCGAGACGACACCGCTGACCAAAGTGGACGGCGTCAAGTCTTACGGGGCGGAGGTGGTATTGCATGGGAGCAATTACGACGAAGCCTATCAGTACGCCGTCGATTACGCCCAAAAACGCGACAGTCTCTTCGTGCATCCTTTCGCCGACGACGAAGTGATCGCCGGGCAGGGGACGATCGCCTTGGAGATTTTGGCGGAGTGCGAACACCCCGATGCCATTTTGGTACCTGTGGGGGGCGGAGGACTCATCAGTGGCATCGCCGTGGCGATGAAAGCTTTGTCGCCCGATACCAAAGTGATCGGCGTCGCCGCGGAAGGGGCCCCGGCGATGAAGCTCTCTTTCGATGCGAGAAAGCCGATCGATACGACGGGGGTACGGACGATCGCCGACGGTATCGCCGTACGTGATACGTCACCCAAGACATTGGCCTACATTCTTCAATACGTGGACGATATACTGCTTGTGAGCGACGACGAGATCGCCAACGCCATTCTCTATCTCCTCGAAAAGCAGAAACTGGTGGTCGAAGGGGCCGGCGCGGTCGGTGTGGCGGCCTTGCTCCATCGCCAGCTCGGATTGCCCGAACATGCCAAGGTCGTCGTCCTCCTCAGCGGCGGCAATATCGACGTGACGATGCTTTCGGTCATCATCGAGAAGGGATTGGTGAAATCCTATCGCAAGATGAAGCTTGTCGTGACGCTGGTCGACAAACCGGGCAGTTTGATGAAATTGACGGAGATTCTCAAAGAGGCACAGGCCAATATCGTTCAGATCGGTTACGACCGAACCTCTCTCGATCTCAAATTCGGTGACGCTTACGTCACGATCGCTCTGGAAACCAAAGGTAAAGCCCATCAAGCGTTGATCAAAAAGCTTCTCCACGAACACGGCTATCGTTTCGAAGAGGAGCACTGAACGATATCATGATCATCGAGAAGCGGCTGCGTCTGAAAGAGAGCGTCACGGCGATCTGCCCGGTGGAGGGGGATCGGGTCGCGATCGTCGATGCCCAAAACAGCGTCCGTTTTTTCGGGCTCGAACCGATCGAGTTGCTCGACGGCTTCAAGACGAGTTTGGAGCAGATTCCCAACCTACCCAACGGCAGCGACGTATCGACGGACGGCCGCTACGTCGCCTTTTGTGTGAAAAAGAGTGGCGTGGCGGTATTTAGCGCTTTACACAAGAGGCTGCTTTATCGATTCAAACGTCACGAAGGCGAGGTGGAATCGGTCAAATTGGCTCGACGCTCCGACTATCTTGCGACGGGCGGCCAAGATGGCAAAACGTTTCTCTGGAGTCTCGTGACAGGAAGGATGGTGGCGTCGTTGCCCCACCATGCCGATTTCGTCACTTCCATCGCTTTCAGCCCCAATGGTCAGTGGATCGCGACCGGCGGGTTCGATCGCAAAATATTGGTGACCAATCTCTCCTCCTTGAGCCATCGTATCAGATTGCGCGGTCATGAGGGGGCCATCACCGCGATGCAATTCATCAGCGACCATCGGATCGTAGCAGGGGATCGAAGCGGCGACCTGGTGGTCTGGGACTATTTCGAAGGCAAAGTGGTCAAACGCCTCAAAAGGTTGCTGGACGAAGTGACGTCCCTTTGCACCACGTCCGACGACCGCTTCCTCTTCGCTTCGGATCGAAGCGGCATCGTCGCACTCTTCGATCTCTCGACCTACGAGCTTCTTTCGTTGCGTTATCTCTCCTATCCTCGCGCCATCCGAAAGATCGCTTACGCATCCAAAGGCAATCATCTGATCGTCGGGCTGGAAGATGGCGAAGTCACTTTCAACGCGCCCCTCAAAGAGAGTGCGATGATGGACGAGGCGATCGATGCGGGTGATTTGCAGAGTGCTTATCGATTGGCGGAAGAGAATCCGCTGCTACGATATTCTCAAGCCTATCGTCGGCTGGAAGCGATGTGGAACGACGCTTACGAGGAGGCGGTGGCGCTTTTGGAGCGAGGAGACAAAGAGGAGGCCAGAAAGGTATTGGAGCCTTTCGGCGTCGAGAGCGCCAAGCGGTTGTTGGCTCAACAGCTGATCAACGACTATCGAGAGTTCGAAAAGTTTCGAAGTGCGGTCGAGTCCCGCAAATACCCACTGGCTTACTCTTTGGTCGCTCGCTATCCTATGCTCAAACACAACCGCCTCTACGAGCAGATGGAAAAGGTATGGGAGAGTGCTTTCGCGCAGGCGAAAAAGGTGATCCTCGCCAAGGGGGGCGAAGAGAGGGCACGAGAACTCTTGGCGCCTTTTCGAGGAATCTCGTCCAAAAGTGCACTGATCCAGACCCTACTTGCGGAAAAAGAGGTCTATCGGCTTTTCATGAAACTGGTGGCCAAGCAAGATTACAAAGGAGCGATCGAACTGGCCAAACGTTATCCGGCGATTCGTGAATTGCCCGAGTATCGTAAAATCGAACGAATTTCCGAAGCCATCGCCCAAAAAGCGAACATGGAGCTGGAGAAGGGTCACTACGCCGAGACCGCGAGATTGGCATCGCGATTGATGGAGTTTCCGGATAGGAAAGAAGAAGCGGAAAGGTTGAAGGAGAAGGCGAATCTCTACGCCTCCGCCATGCGATATTTCGCTGAAAAGAATTACGCCGCCATCTACCGAATGCTCGAGCAGTTTCCCTATCTCGAAGAGACACGCATCGTTCGCAATCTCGAAGAGGCGTGGGAGCGTGTCGTAGCCCGTGCGGAGCGAGATGCCGCGTCGGGGGATGTGGCCCGGATGCGTGAGACCCTCAAACCCTTTTCGCATTTGCCGCAGAAACGGCCCAAAATCGTCGCCCTTTTCAAGCAAGCCTACCTCGAACAGCTCGATCGGATCGCCGAAGAGAATCCCGAAGATTTGGAGCGTGCGATCAAGGCCTATCTGGATCTCTTCGGCACGGACGACGAGATCGGTTCGTGGCTACGGGTACGGGATATATCCCAACGCTTCGAAACGGTACCCGCGCGCCCGTTGGAGACGATCGATCCTACGACGCTTCCGGAGAGACTCTAGATGGCACGCAGCGTGACGGCGATCGATCTAGGCTCCAATACGTTCAGGGCGGTCGTTTTGGCGTGCGATACGCTGGAAAAGAGGGCGGAGTACGAAAAGATCGTGCGAACCGCCGACGGTCTCGTCGAGACGGGTCGAATCTCCGACGCGGCGGTCGAGAGGATCGTCGCGGCGGCGCGAGAGGCCGCTGAAAAGATCGGGTTCGACGGTACCGTACGGGCCGTGACCACGGAAGCGATCCGCCAAGCCGAGAATACAGCCGAAGTGCTTCGAAAAATTCGTGACGCGACGGGTATCGACTTCGAAATCATCGATGGAGAGAGTGAAGCCCGATACACCTTGTTGGCGGTGCGGCATAGGTTGCAAAAGCTGGCTCTGTCGTCGGAGTGTTTCGTCATGGTCGATATCGGCGGCGGTTCGACGGAGATTCTTTTCGTCGAGGGCGACAGGGTGAAGTCCAAGAGTTTTCCCGTAGGTATCGTCACGATCGCCCAGCGCTACGGGACCCTCGAAAAGATCGAGAAGGCGCTCGGCGAAGAGATGGCGCAGATGCGACTTTTCGTCGAAGCGTGTCGGCGTGAGGGGTTTTGTAGCGAACCTTTCGTCGCGACGGCGGGAACGCCTACGACGGTGGCTGCCATGATGCTGGGCATGGAGTACGCCACCTACGATGCGAAGCGCATCAACGGTACCGTCGTCACGCGGGCGGATTTGCATACACAGTTGCAGCGTCTTCTCGGTCTGGACGAAGAGGTGCGTCGGCGTTTGGTAGGAGTCGGCCGAGAGGATCTGATCGCCGCGGGTATTTTGATCTTCGCTCACATCTATCGGATCCTCGGTACCGAATCCGCCATCGTCGTCGACGACGGCTTGAGAGAAGGGGTGGCGATCGCTGAATGCCGAAGACTAATGCATCGAAATATCTGATTCTTACAACTTTTAAGATATAATCGGCACATTTTATTATGCAGGAGAAACGGCCATGGAAATGACCGGTGCGCAGATGGTGATCGAAGCGATGAAGCTGGAGGGGGTCGATACCGTTTTCGGCTACCCCGGCGGCGCCATCATGAACGTTTACGACGAACTCTACAAACAGAACGATTTCAAACATATCCTGACCCGTCACGAACAGGCGGCCGTACATGCCGCGGAGGGCTATGCGAGATCGACGGGACGGGTCGGTGTCGCCTTCGTCACCAGCGGCCCCGGTTTCACCAATGCGGTGACGGGATTGGCGACGGCTTATATGGACTCCATTCCTCTCGTCGTCATCAGTGGACAGGTGCCGATCACGCTGATCGGTACCGACGCTTTCCAAGAGATCGACGCTACGGGTATCAGCCGCGCCTGTACCAAACACAACTATCTCGTACGCAGTGCGAAAGAGTTGCCGCGGATTCTCAAGGAAGCTTTCTACCTGGCCGCCAGCGGGCGACCGGGTCCGGTCCACGTGGACATTCCCAAGGATGTGACGGCCGAAGTGGCGAAATTCGAATATCCGACCCATGTCGATCTGCCGACCTATCGTCCCACGACCAAAGGAAACGCCCGCCAGATCAAAAAAGCGGCGGAAGCGATCTGTCACGCCAAACGACCCGTCTTCTACCTAGGGGGCGGGATCATCCATGCCGGTGCGGCCGAATTGGTCAGGGAATTCGTCGCGGCTACACAGATTCCTGCGGTCGAGACACTGATGGCCAGAGGAACGCTTCCTCACGACAATCCCTTGCTACTGGGTATGGTCGGTATGCATGGAAGTTACCAGGCCAACATGGCGATGAGCGAAGCGGATCTGATGATCGCCCTCGGGCCACGATTCGACGATCGCGTCACGGGTAAATTGAGCGAATTCGCCAAACACGCCAAAATCATCCATGTCGATATCGATCCCAGCTCGATCGGCAAGCTGGTCAATGTGGATTATCCGATCGTAGGCGACCTTAAAGAGGTCCTTTCGGTCATGATTCCCAAAGTGAAAGAGTGCGTCGATCCCGACAAATATCAAGCGTGGCGGCAGATTTTGGCTCGGTACAACGAGATTCACCCCCTCAAATACGAAGATAGCGACAAAGTCCTCAAACCCCAGTGGGTCATCGAAAGGGTGGGGCAATTGCTGGGCGACAAAGCGATCGTATCCACCGACGTAGGGCAGCATCAAATGTGGGCGGCCCAGTTCTACCCCTTCACGTTCCCGCGCCAATTCATCACCAGCGGCGGTTTGGGAACGATGGGCTTCGGATTTCCTGCGGCGATGGGTGTGAAACGAGCCGTTCCCGACAAAATCAGCGTCAATTTCACGGGTGACGGCTCCATTTTGATGAACATCCAGGAGTTGGTGACCGCGGTGGAGAATCGTCTTCCGGTCATCAACATCATTCTCAACAACCACTATCTGGGAATGGTGCGTCAGTGGCAGACCTTCTTCTACGAGAAGCGTTACGCCGAGACCGATTTGAGCTTCCAACCCGATTTCGTACGATTGGCCGAAGCGTGCGGTGGGATCGGCTACCGGGTCGAAACCAAAGAGGAGTTCGACGAAGCGTTGCAGGATGCGGTGGACAAAGGGGTCGTCGCGATGATCGACGTCATCGTCGATCGTAACGAAAACGTCTTGCCGATGGTTCCCAGCGGCGGCACTCTCTACAACATGATGCTGGAATACAAGGATTGATGATGAAAGTAG
>CAZORY010000096.1:0-6560 GCA_964582435.1 uncultured Campylobacterales bacterium | reverse complement strand
TGCAGATTCGGGCTTCGCGACGAAGGGTCGGGTCGAAAATCGTGCGTAGATAGGTAGATGGTCGGAGTAGCCACGATTCAAATGTTTCCCATACCCCCTTTTGGCCCGCTGCCATCTGAAGATCGCCCCATTTTTCGTAAAGAGATAGAAGGGTTTGAAGACGTGAAAACTGCGATCGACATAATCGATACCGTGGCCGTCGAACATCGTATAAGGAAGGATGAGATGATCGAGGGCCGTTTTGTGGCCGTAGAAATTGTGGCTCCAGCGCCGTTGCGGAGGCAGTTCGTACCACAGATCGTAGTGGTAGGGATAGGCGATGTCGCGTTTGGTGATCGGACGGTCGTTTCGGATCGTTTTTAGAACGTGATTGACGCCGGTGATACCGTGGGTATCGTCGAGGCGACGGATTTTGGGTAGTGTGCGCCACTCCTGCCAGTCGCTGTTGAAGTCGCCAAGAAGAATGTACTCGCTCCTTTTTGGCAGTCGTTCGAGTCGCCGCATCAAAGCTTTGGCGCTGACGATCCGCCTGCTCTCCGGACCGCTTCTTGATTTCCAATGGTTGACGAAAATGATCAAACGTCGATCGGCCACTTCGATCGTCGCTTCCAAAATATTGCGTGTTTTGAGGGTACCGTCCGGGTCGATCTGATGGATCGATAGAATGGGAAATTTCGACAGAAGCGCCGTTTTGACCGGTGTAGGTTTGGCGTCGGCGATGGCCCGATAGGGCATGGTCCAGCCGCACGCCGCAACCGCCCGTTGGAGCGCTTCGAGCGACCGATCGCTTTCGACCTCTTGAAGGCCCACGATATCGGGGTGCATATCGCACAGCACTTTCGCGATATGGTGAACTTTCGTCGAAAAAGCTTTACGATTCCAGCCATACCCGGTAAAAGGGATGAATTCGGTGTATTCCGTGCCGTCTTTGTGCAAGTCGAAGAGATTTTCGACATTGTAGCTAGCCACTTTGAAATCGGTGGCGAAAAGCGTCAGAAGCAGCAGATGAAAGATGATGATCTTTTTCATGATGCGATTGTAACCTATTCGACGATACAGAGGCGTTCAATCGTTTTTTCGCTCGCTTAAAGTTTGTAAGCTGTCAGCAGCCTTAGATAGCCTTGAAAATAGGTGTTCGTTCGGAACCGTCCAAAACCGAAAGGAGTGAGCATCGAGACCGTATCTCGACGGATAAAATCTTCGGCCAACGGGCACTCGATGTGACGAATCGCGGCTTTGACGTACCAGACGGCACGCTCCACATCGAAGTTGTTGTAATCGAGAATACAGAAACGACCGCCCGGTTTGAGGGCTTTGTAGGCGTTTTGGACAATGATCTCGCGCTTTGGCTGAATGAATCCATGAAGTACGAAAGAGATGAAGACCACATCGTAAGCCTCTTCGTAAGGCAGCGGTTCGTCGATGCGGCGATCGACGAGTTCGATGTTGGGGTAGGGGGCGCATTTTTTCAAAAACTGCGCTTTCATCTCTTCGCCGATCTCCAGCGCCGTGATGCGACCGTCGTCGCCGATTTTTTCCTGAATCAAGAGGGCGTTACGTCCGGTACCTGCCCCCATATCCAACACCTTCTCACCAGGTTTCAGTCCCATATCACCGATCGCACGGCCGATGAACGACGGATACCATCCGAAGGTAAGGAGATTCATCAAAAGATCGTAGTGACGGGCTTCGAAACCCTTCACCTCGACTTTGGAAACTTCTTGGGTCAGATCGCTCATCACGCGCTCTTCTAATGAGCGCTTTTGTCGATCGTCACGACGATCGCCCCTCGAAGATCGCCCATCTTGTAGCCTCTGGCTTTGTCGGTCGGATATCTTTTGTCCAGCTCGGCCTCGAGCGCAGGATCGAGGTGAGAGCCGTGACATTTGAGGCAAACTTTTTTGGAGATTTTGAGAGGTTTGTAGTATTTATAACCCGTCGGGGTCTTTTCGATCAGATGGTGAGGTAGCCTGACATGATTGCGATGAAGCGTCTCGAGAGCTTGAAGGACCGCTTTTTCGTCACCCGTCGCTTCGTTGGCCGGGTTTCTGGGCTTGAGAGTGATGCGTTTGATGGAGACGTTTTTGCCCAACTCTCGATCCACTTTCGCCGTCAAATCCACCGCATGCATGCTACAAAAACCAAGGGCCTCTTTGGGACCACCTTTTTTCATATGCGCTTTGAGTTGACCGCCCAAAGTTTTCAACAAAAGTTTGCTGGCATGATTGCCGATTTTGACCACTTTCGAAATCTCTTTGTTCCCTTTTTTCCCATGAGAACCTTTGTGCATCTCTCCTTGCATCGTACCTTGCGCAGCAAGCAGCGTCACCGATGTCACCACACCGACCATAAGCGTTTTTCCCATTCTCATTTCGCACTCCTTTTTTGATTTGGTTCAATGATAGTCCATCGAACTCTTTTTCCGATTGAACAAACTTGATTATATCTTGAAAATAATCGATCGATCAGCCATCCGTTTCCCGCCTCTAATTCGTTGGTCTATAATCGTTCTATAGCCTTTTCAAGGCGACACCGTTCTCTTGTCAAAGTTTTTTCCTCTTCTCGACAGAAGGAAAAGAACGATCAATCCCCCAGTGCCACGATCCTAGCCTTGGGAATTTTGTCGCGGATGATCCATCCCGCCAAGTCGAACCATACGACACCACTGTCGAGGATGGCCGCGTCCGCGGTGACGACGACGCCCCTGCAACTCTTCAGCAGGGTATCGACTCTATCGGTCGCGACCGCTCTCATCGATACGCCCAATCTTTTCGCCGTTTCGTCGACGAGACGGGCGATTCGGCCACTGTTGGAGACGGGCCGGTCGAAATACCAGACCGCCTCCTTCACACCTAGCTCTTCGATCCCTTCGGCGACGAGTTCGACGGCCTTTTGCGTCTCATGCCGCAAAGAGTAGTTTCCGTGGACGTTGGCGATGTCGCGAATGCACCCATCGACACCTTGAATGAGGATGCCGCCACCCAGTGCGGTTTCGAGGGTGATGAGAAGATTGAAACCGTCGATACAAATTTTCTTTCCACACACCGCATCGGTTCCCAGAGGAGGGTGACGCTTGTGGCCACCCCATGCCGCATGGATCAACGCATGCCGCTCACGCTGGGTGAGCTGGTAACGGTTGCCCACCAGTTCCGTCGCCGATTTCTGGCTGTATCCACGCCGAAGCAGCCAGCTCAGATCGGCGACCGCTTCCCGTAACTTCATGAGGTGCACCGGATCTTCGAAGATCCGATCTTCAGGTGCAAGGCCCCGGTGTTTACGCATGAAGAGGTTTCTGGCAACGAAAAACGACGAAAGCCCCTTCACCGTATCCATCTTGGATGGATGTCTCCATATGCTCCAGATCGGGCCCAAAAAGGGTCTGGACCGCACGACATTCCACGAAGCCCGTCTTTTGCAGAAGTTCATGGACCTCCTCGGCGGAAAAGAAGCGCGCCGACCGATAGAAGTCGCTTTGGGCCTGTCGCGCTAGATAGTGCTGTCCCAAAGGTGTCTCCTTGTCGACGAAACCCACGAGAATATGACCTCCCGGTACGAGGATACGATAGATTTCACGTAAAGCGGCATTCGGATCGTCGACGAAACAGATGGTGGTGACCATCAAAACCAAGTCGAACGATCGATCGGGCAACGGCAAGCGTTCGGCCACGCCGTGGAGTACTTGAATACCTCTAGATTTGGCGTACTCGGCCATCTTGGACGAGGGTTCGACCCCCATTTCGATGCCAAGGGGTTCGGCGAAGCGTCCCGTACCTACACCGATTTCCACACCTTTTTCGAAGGGGGGAAGGAGTGCCTCGATCGCTTCGATTTCGGCGTCGTAAACGCGGTCGTGTTCTTCGAACCATCGGTCGTAGCGTGCACTCAACCGATCGAAAGGTTCCGTTTTTGCCATCAAGGAATCTCCGGCGCATCGAGGCGATCGCCCAAAAGGGCGTAACTACGCCCCACGCGGGCTAGCGGTGTATAATCGATCGTCAACCGATCGGCATCGACGACGATACGATCGTCGAGATATTGCGCGTCGATCGTCAAAACGATCGGAACGGTTTGGCTACCGGGCAACTCGATCTCCTGCAAGTAATCGCAGAAAAAGGCTACCGGCGATGTAGCGACCATCGGAGGATAATCGACAAGGCGTCTTTGCATCGGAATGTCGAAAATTTCGGCTTCACTTTCACTCGCTTTCAAACTTTTTGAGCTAAAGTGCATCTTGGTCAAATCCTTTGGATCGACCATGCAGATCGTACATCGTCGGGTGGCTCTGAGATTGGCTAGCGTATCTTTGGGCGTACCGTCGCTTTTGTGGCCGATGGATACGATCACGCTAGGTGGTTTGGAGGACAATCCCGTAAAGTAACTAAAAGGGGCGACATTGACGATGCCCTCTTTTTCGGTGACGATCCAAGCGATCGGTCGAGGAACGATCGTTTGGCTCATCAGTTTGTATATCTGTTTGGGATCGAGATGACGGTAGTTTAGCTGCATTGTTCTTCCTCCAGATGATTCGATGGCCGTGCTTCATCAAGAATCAAGGCTCGATTTGCTTTGCGACGTATGTCGAAAGACTTCCCAATACTATCTGCAAAATACTTACACCGCTTCGACGACCGTCGATCGGCGCCAAATACGAAAATCCGTTTCGATGGGTGATGATTCTCTTTAGTATATCATTTTCAGATGATCGATTTTTACGTTAAAATCGACCAAATCGATCAAGGAGCCATCCCGTGCGCTTTGTAAGGGTGTTGTCGTCTCTTGCTCTTTTGTTCATCAATTTCGCGAGCGCCCAATCATTTAAAGAGGCCCTATCACTGGGCGGCTATCTCTCGATCAAAGCCGGTATCGACGATCGCGAACGGGAAATTTCCTTGGATGAAGCCGCGCTGATCGTTGGCTACGATGCGCTGAGTTGGCGATTTTTGATGGAACTTGAAGCAGAAGATCCCTATCGCCGCCTCTTTGGAGATGTCGATGAAGAAACGACGCATCTACATGTCAATATCGAGCGACTTTTCGTCGAACGCCATTTGACGAACGACGCATCGATCCGTGTGGGACAATTTTTCTCTCCCATCGGTTTTTGGAACACCTATCCGATCAACGTATTGCGTGACACGACATCCGATCCAACGTTTGTCGATGCACTCTTTCCTAGACTTTCTAGCGGTCTACTTTACACGTCGGTCTTTGACGATGGCCAGTGGCATGTGATGATCCAACCCACCGAAGAGATCGACGATCGCCAAGAGGTTTTGCGCAGTAAAAACCACTTTTACACCTCGTTGGACCTCTATGGCGACGAGGATGAATGGCGTATCGGTGCAGGCTATGCGACGCTCAAAGAGGGCCCGGATAGAGGATATGCCACCTTGGGATGGCGTAGGGATTTGACACATTGGACGCTTCTGGCCGAAGGAGGTGTCGTGAAAAGGGAGGGGGATAGGAGGCTTTTTTACGATCTTTATCTACAAAGTGTATGGCACTTCGCGGACAAACACGATGCCATCGTCCGTTTGGAGCGTTTCGATCTAGGCGATAGAGACGATACGAAAGGGATTTTTGGCTATACATGGCGTCCCGAAAGGTGGCTGGCGTGCAAAGGGGAGTGGGACTGGTCGGCACATGAAGAGGCGCGGTGGCTCTTTTCTTTCTCGTTTCTTTTCTGAGGCAAATAATGCGTTGGTTGCTAGCGGTCCTCTTGGCGATTTCGCTCCATGCGAATACGTTGGTGGTCGTCGGGCATTTTGAAAAAGCTCACCGTTTGAAGCGGAGCCAGATCCTGGCGATCTATCTACTCCGCCGAACGACATGGATGGGACGACGCCTCATACCTATCAATCTACCGATCGATGATCCGATCCGCAAACGCTTCGAAGAGAAGGTGCTGCATCGTTCGCGGGCCGCCCTGATGCGCGAATGGCGAGCGGCCTACTATCAAGGGTACAAACCGCCCAAAGTGCTCGCCTCCCAAAAAGCCGTCGCCCTGTTCGTCCGATCGGTTCCCGGTGCGATTGGTTATTTGGATCGTTCATTGGCTCAACGCTATGGATTGACAATTTTATACGAGGTCAAAGAGTGAGTGTGAGGTGGCGACTTTTTATCGCGCTTTGGTGCGTTTTGGGCGTAGGCTACGCCAGTATCCAGCTTTTTATCGAAAAAGAAAGCCGATTTTTTTGCAAAGAGTCTCTCCAAACGGATCGGACAACTCCAAAAAGAGATAGCTTTCCTTGCCAAACTCGAGATCATGGACGATCTGCTGGCCCAAGACGTCGACCGGCGTATCGCTTCGCTGCTCGCGCTTAAAGCGACCGATTTGGGCAAGGGTTTTCATCTATATGTCTACGACGTACATCGACGACCGATCGCCTCCAGTGATCCTATGAAAACGGCGCAGATGCCGTCTTCATTTTCACAAACCCCCGAATATCGTGAAAACCATTTTTTTTATAGCAAACCCCTTTTGCCTCTTTCGATTCGACCCGTCCGATCGGATGGCTCGGTCTAGCGCAACCCGTCGAAGATCTGCTCGTACGTTTGCA
>CAZORY010000095.1:5007-6667 GCA_964582435.1 uncultured Campylobacterales bacterium | reverse complement strand
GAAGAGAGCGGCGCGAAGAGGTTGGCCAACCCCGACGGTTTTTCGATCGTCATGGACCACTTCATCCCCGCCAAAGATATCGCCAGCGCCAACCAAGCCAAAATCAGTCGGGAATTCGCTTACAAGCACGACTTGAAGCACTTTTTCGATGAAAAGGATATGGGGATCGAGCACGCCTTGTTGCCCGAAAAGGGGCTGGTCGTTCCCGGTGACGTGATCATCGGTGCCGACAGCCATACCTGCACCCACGGGGCGCTGGGAGCCTTCGCGACGGGCATGGGGTCGACGGATCTTGCCTTCGCGATGATTACCGGAGGCAACTGGTTCAAAGTCCCTGAAAGCATCAAAGTGGTCTTCACGGGCCGGCCGGGCGCACACGTCTATGGCAAAGATTTGATTTTGGAGCTTATACGACGAATCGGTGTGGACGGCGCGCTTTACAAAGCGTTGGAATTCGTGGGTGATACGATCGAATATCTGGGGATGGACGACCGCTTCAGCCTCTGCAATATGGCGATCGAAGCGGGGGCGAAAAGCGGGATCATCGCCGTGGACGAGGTCACGGAAGCCTTCTTGGCGGACAAGCCGTTGGCGAGAGAGCCGAAGGTGCACTATTCCGATCCGGATGCCAAGTACGTTCGCATGATCGAAATCGATGTGGGTGCCCTCGAACCGGTCGTCGCCTATCCTCATCTTCCCAGCAACGGCAAGCCGCTCAGTCGGGCCGTGGCCGACGATCTTCGGGTCGATCAAGTCTTTATCGGTAGCTGCACCAACGGACGGCTGAGCGACATCAGAATCGCCGCCGAAATCGTCAAAGGCAAGAAGGTGGCGCGCCATACCCGCATGATCGTCACGCCCGCCACCCAAAAGATCCTAAAAGCCGCGGAAAAAGCGGGCTATATCGACACCCTTATCGATGCCGGCGCTGTCGTGTCCAATCCTACTTGTGGCGCCTGTTTGGGCGGTTATATGGGGATATTGGGCGACAACGAGCGCTGCATATCCACGACCAATCGTAACTTCGTCGGTCGCATGGGAGCTCGAAGCAGCGAAATCTACCTGGCCAACTCGGCGGTGGCCGCCGCCAGCGCCATCGCCGGTAAGATCGCCGATCCTCGCGAGATCGGCTGATGCCCTTTACGCTGCCGTGCGTCATTTTCGCCGGCGGCAAGAGTTCGCGGATGGGGCGCGACAAGGCGTTGTTGCCCTACGGTGGCTTTACGAGTTTGGCCGAGTACCAATATCGCCGGCTCTCTCCCCATTTTCAGGCGACCTACCTGAGTGCCAAACATGCCAAATTTCCCTTCGACGCCCCGTTGATTCTCGATCCCCCCGATATAGAAAACTATGCACCCACACTAGGTCTTATGGCCGCTTTCGAAGCGATCGGCGGTGATTTTTTCGCTTTGGCCGTCGATACGCCCAACGTCGATCTATCGGTCATCGAGGCGTTGAACGAGGCCTACGAAACCTATCACCCTTCTGCCGTCGTCGCCCAAAGCCCTTCGGGTATCCATCCGATGTGCGCGATCTATACGACGAAGCTAAAGCCTCTATTGGAGAGGATGGTCGAACGCGGGGTGCACCGCTTGGGAAGATTGTTGCAAGAGGCCGATGCACGGGTGGTATCCTTCCCCTCGGACGATCCATTTTTCAA
>CAZORY010000095.1:0-4907 GCA_964582435.1 uncultured Campylobacterales bacterium | reverse complement strand
CATATTTTTGATCGATTCGGGGTGGCGGAGTTCCAAAAAGAGATTAAGTTGCGAGGCCAGGTCTCCTAGGTGGGTGAGAAAAACTTCCCGAGTACCGGATCCCTCTTCACGTAGAATCCATTTTTTATCGAGTAGTTTGTCGATGTAGAACGGTGCTTCGTCTTCGACCAGCTCTTTGTCCCCCGTGACGACGATGAGTTCGTCCAAGCCTACCACTTCCTGTTTAATCACGGTGGAGTCGACGTTTCCTTCGACGAATCCTAGATCCACGTTGCCGTTTTCGATCAAGTCGACGATCTCTTTGGTATTGCCGATTTTGAGGTTGATTTTGACTTGGGGATAGTTTTTCATATAGTCGCAAATGATCGGAGGGATGAGGTAATCGGCGATCGTCGTACTGACGCCGACTAGAAGTTCGCCGTTGTTTTCGTCGTTGCGAAACTCCTCTTCGATATCGTTGAGTTTGCTCACCAGCGGCGCGATCGCATCCGCGAAGGCCCGACCTTTTTCGTTGAGGGCCAGCTTTTTGTTGATGCGATCGAAGAGTTTGTAACCGATGATGTTTTCGAGCTCCTTGATCGACATCGATACGGCCGATTGACTGAGCCCCATCTTTTCGGCTACTTTCGTCAAATGTCCCATCTGCGCCACTTCCAAAAAAATCTCCATCTGCCGCAGCGTAATCTTCATGGCAAGAATCCTTCGGTCAAAAATCTTGATAATTGTATCATATTTCGTTGATTTTCTTTATCAACTATTATATTGTATAATAACACAAATCATTGATGATAATTCCATATTAGCATCAATAAAACGAATAGAAAGGTTGCCCATGGCTTTCTCCAAGGAAAATATCCGTTATACCCTCAACGGTATTCTCTTCGTCGCCCTCTTTTCGATCGCGGCGATTCAGATTTCCCAGGTCTCTTTCATCAAGAACCTGGCGATAAGTCCGCTCATCATCGGTATCGTCATCGGGATGTTCTACGCCAATACCTTGCGGAACCATCTGCCCGAAGAGTGGGTGCCCGGTATCGTCTTTTCCGCCAAGCAGTTGCTTCGTCTGGCCATCGTCTTCTATGGTTTCAGGATCACGTTCCAGCAGATCATGGAGGTGGGTATGGCAGGCCTTACCGTCTCGACAGTGATGTTGACTTCCACGCTGCTGCTGGGTGCTTGGGCGGGTATGAAGCTTTTCAAACTCGATCGCGATACGTCGATCCTCACGGCGGCCGGTAGCTCCATCTGTGGGGCGGCCGCCGTTTTGGCGACCGAGCCGGTCCTCAAAGCCGAACCCTACAAAAGTGCCATCGCCGTCGGTACCGTCGTGCTTTTCGGTACGATTTCGATGTTCTTGTATCCAATGATGTACAAAGCGGGGATTTTGCATATGGATCCCGAGACTTACGGTATCTACGTAGGCGGCACGGTCCACGAAGTGGCGCAAGTGGTGGGCGCCGGTGGTGCGATCGGCGGCGAGGCGGCCGATACGGCGGTCATCGTCAAGATGACACGGGTGATGATGATCGCGCCGATGTTGATCATCTTGGGTCTTTGGATCTCCGCCCAAGCGAGAAAAGCGGGAGGTGAAGCTGGGGGCGTCAAGTTGGTGATCCCTTGGTTCGCCGTCTGGTTTGTCGTGATGAGCGGCGTCAATTCGCTCAATGTCATTCCCGAAACGATCGTGCACGGTATCAACGAGGTCGACACATTCATGTTGACGATGGCGATGACGGCTCTAGGGATGGAGACCAACGCCGCTAAATTCAAGCAAGCCGGTATCAAACCGATTCTGTTGGCCCTTTTGATGTTCGGGTGGCTGATCGTTGGAGGTTATTTCGTCACGAAGGCGGTCGTCGCGATCTTCTAAATACTTATCGATGCTCACGGTCTCCAGCTCCGGAGGCCGAGGCGTTTATCTTGTAGCCAAAATCCCCCTTCTTCTCTCTCTGTGTTTCGGTAAAGCAGCGGTGAATCCAGATCGTACCACTCGATCACGTCACCAAAGGCCATCGCGAGCCTGAAAGCGGCCCGTATTGAAGCGGGCGTCTCCAACATCGATCCCAACATGACCGGTATCCGGTGTCGGCGGCAGTAGCGAAGCATCCGTTCTGCCGGCAGCAGACCACCGCATTTCATGACCTTGATATTGACACCGTGGGCGACTCGACCGGTATGGCATGCCACCAATTGTTCCAAGTCGAATACCGATTCGTCGGCGAGGATCGGTATAGGGCTCGCGGCCGAAAGTCGTCGCATCCCTTCGATATCGTCGGCAGGAAGAGGTTGCTCGATCAAGGCGATCGGTAATCCGTCGGCCATTGCGAGGAAGGAGAAAGCGTCGGCAAGGCGCCAGGATTGGTTGGGATCGAGATAGAGTCGAGCCTTCGGTGCGATACGGTGGATCGTCGTGCAGCGTTGCAGATCCTCATCGATCGGGCCACCCAATTTGATCTTGAGTTTACGGTGTCCCCGGCGAGAGAACTCTTCCGCTTGCGCGGCCATGGCGGTCGGTGTGTCAAGACTGACGGTGACGAGGGTTTCGATCGACGGTGGATCGCCCGAAAGGGGAACGAGCAGATCGTGAAGGGCGATATCGAAGAGGGCCAAGGCGTTGGGGGCGGTGGCGGCGAAAGATTGCAATGGGTCGAGCAAGCGGTCCGGAACGAGGATATCGCCTTTGGGTAGGGTCGGCAGAAGATGCCTTCGTAGCGTCTGGCGGATAGTCGTTATCGTCGCACCGGTGATCGCTTCGGTGGATGGGGCTTCGCCGATCCCGATACGACCGTCGTCACCGATGATTTCAAGGCGCAGCGCTTCGACGGCTTCGACGTGCCGGAGGGCCGTGACGAAGGGCGTCTCGAGGGGTATACGAACGCTCGAGCATTCGTAACCGACGATTTTCATCCTGCGATCCGTAGCAGCAACGCTCCGACGCCCAATCCGGCAATCGTACCTACCAAATAGCCGCTGACCGCCATCAGGACCGCTACGGGTACGAGACGTTTGTCGTAGGCCCCCGCAAGAATCGGTGCCGAGGCGACGCCCCCGATATTGGCCAAAGAGGCGACACCGATCGTGAACAGATCGAGTTTCAGTATTTTGGCGCCAAGAATCATCGATAGGGCGTGCACGCCCAGGATGGAGAATCCGGCCGCCACATAGGTCGGGGCTTGCGAGATGTCGGATAAGTCGGCCCGTGAGCCGATCAGCGCGATCAGTAATAAAAGCATCGTATTGGCGATTTCTTGAGCGCCTCCTATGCGGGAAAGAGGTGTCAAAGAGCCGACTACGCCGAGAATCGTGGCGATCAGGACGCTCCATGTGGTGGTACCGAGCCAAGGAAGCCGGGGAGCGGCCCATTGGCAAAAGAGGGCTGCGAGAAAAGCGGCGAAGAGCAGCAGCCAGTAGCGCTTGGGACCGATCGTGCAAGAGCAGCCGAGCGTAGCGGGCGTTCGTGTCGTTTGAGCACCGCTGAAGCGGGCGAAGTGAACGGCCAAGGGGACGAGAAGAAGTAAAAACATCACCCAGACGCCATAGCAGATTGCATCCACGATCAATGCCTGCCCCAAGGAGGATGGATCGACACCGAGCGCTTGGGCGACGGCGAGCATATTGGCGGTACCGCCTGTCCAGCTACCTGCCAAGGCGGCGAAGATTCCAGCCTCCTTGGGTCCAAATCCGAAAAGGATGAAGATGGCGACGAAGGCGAAAAGAATCGAGACGAGCGCCAGGGCGTAGGCGGCTAGAAGGGATGGGCCGAGGGTGAAAAAACGTCGCAGATCGAGGGGCAACAGCATCAGAAACAAAAGGGCGGGAAGCAGCCAGTTTTTGATATGGCGATAGGCGGCATCGATGGCGGGAGTTTCGCGCCATAGGCCTATTTGGGCCAGCAACATCGTCAGGATATAGAGTATGACAACGGCGGGAAGGAAATCGAACAGCGCTTTGCCGATCCCTCTCTTTTCCAGTGTACCGACGATGGCGGCCAGTAGGGCGATCACGAAAAGATACCCAAAGGCGGAGGTGATCATGGCCGATCTTTTAGCCGGGGGAAGCGCCTCTTGAGATTTCGCATGAAATCGCGGCCCGGATCTTGCTTGATCGTTCGATATTGGGGATCGCGCTCCATCCATAGAGGCGACCCTTCGAATCGTAGATATTCGTAGTGGCCGATCAGGTAGTGGATCGTCGGGTATTTGTCCACAAGATAGCGTATGAGGCGCGTATCGGCGTCGAGTTGAGCGGGCGTGAGATCGTCGGAACCGACGTTTTCGATTCCGATCGCATGATAGTTCAGACCGATGACGTGTCGTGCCATCCAATCATCGGGCATCAGGCGATAGATCGTCCCGTCACGGTCGACGAGGTAGTGGGCCGAGACGTTGAGCGGGGAGGCGTCGGCGATCCGACGGCGATAGCTAGGGAGCGTTTCGGGGTAGAAGGCGCGATAGGAGGCCGCGAGCGTAGGGATTGCCGTGTAGTGGACGACGATCATCTTCGGCACGATGCGAATCGTGGAAACGGCGAGGCCGTAGTGGCGTTTGATGTAGTGTTGGGTCCATACGATGCGTTGGGGGCCGAAGAGAATGGGCCGGTCGATGATTTCGACGCTAAAGAGTGTGCCGGTCAGCATCAAAAGAGAAAGCATCCATCGCACTTCATGCTCTCCTGCGATACCCCAGCGCTTCGAGTAGATGCGGTTTGGCGATTGTCTTGGATCTGTCCAAATCGGCGATAGTGCGGGCCACTTTTTTGACGTTGGCGATACCGCGATGGCTCAGTGAGAAGGTATGGATCGCTTTGTCTAGAAGCTCTTGGGCCTCTTCGTCAAGTTGGCAGTAGCGTTCGATCGCCGCTTCGTCCAGTTTGCCATTGGGCGCGTGTTGCTTTCTTGCAAGGCGGAA
>CAZORY010000094.1:0-6711 GCA_964582435.1 uncultured Campylobacterales bacterium | reverse complement strand
GCATTTGATGAAAAAAGTGCTCAAAGCGAAAGAGACCGGTGATACGAAACCGATTAAGACCTGGTCACGCCGAAGCACCATCTTCCCGGAGATGATCGGCTTGACCATCAACGTCCACAACGGACGACAGTTCGTTCCCGTCTATATCACGGAGAACCACGTCGGATACAAACTGGGTGAATTCGCTCCGACACGTACGTTCCGAGGCCACAAAGGCTCGGTCCAGAAAAAGATCGGGAAGTAAGGGGTAGCGTATGAGTAAAGCAGTACTGAAATTCATCCGCCTCAGCCCGACGAAGGCCCGGCTGATCGCCCGGGAAGTACAAGGGATGAATGCGGAATTGGCGTTGGCCAGTCTGGAGTTCATGCCCAACAAAGCGGCGAAAGTGATCTCTAAAGTGATCGCTTCGGCCGTCGCAAACGGCGGCTACGAGCCTGAAGAGGTCGTCGTCTCTTCATGCCGCATCGACAAAGGCCCCGTTCTCAAACGGTGGAAGCCTCGTGCCCGCGGCCGTGCGTCACGCATCATGAAGCCGACGTCTCACGTCACCGTAGAAGTTACCGAAGCGAAGGATAAGTAATGGGTCAGAAAGTCAATCCGATTGGTTTGCGCCTGGGAATCAACCGAAACTGGTCGAGCCGCTGGTATCCCAACTGGCAGCGCGTTCCTGCATTCGTCGCAGAAGACGATAAAATTCGCAAGTTTCTCAAAAAAGAGCTTTACTATGCAGGTATCGCCGATATCATCATCGAACGTACCGCCAAGCGTCTGCGCGTCACGATCGTCGCGGCACGACCTGGTATCATCATCGGCAAAAAGGGTGCCGACATCGAAAAGTTGAAGACGCGGCTGCAGAATATGGTTCAAAAACCTGTCTCTCTCAATATCCGAGAAGAGAAGCGTCCGCAGGCGTCCGCACAGTTGGCGGCGGAAAACATCGCCACCCAGCTCGAACGACGTATCGCTTTTCGCCGCGCGATGAAAAAGGTGATCCAAGCCGCTCAGAAAGCGGGCGCCAAAGGGATCAAAGTCCAAGTGGCCGGACGTCTCGGTGGCGCCGAAATGGCCCGTACGGAGTGGTACCTCGAAGGTCGTGTGCCGCTGCATACCCTTCGCGCGAAGATCGATTACGGTTTCGCTCAAGCCTATACGACCTACGGGATCATCGGTGTCAAAGTCTGGATCTTCAAAGGAGAGGTGCTCCAAAAAGGTATCCAACCCGAGCCGGTCGAAGAGAAACGGGGACGAAGAAATCCCCGCGGTAGAAGGAGTTAATCATGTTGATGCCCAAACGAACCAAATACCGCAAGCAGCAAAAAGGCCGCAATCGAGGTAAATCCTATCGCGGCAACAAACTGGCTTTCGGCAACATCGGGATCAAAGCGATCGAACATGGTCGGATCGACAGCCGACAGATCGAAGCGGCTCGGGTCGCGATGACACGCCACGTCAAACGGACGGGGAAAGTCTGGATTCGTGTCTTCCCCGACAAACCGATCACGGCCAAGCCTCTCGAAACCCGGATGGGTAAAGGTAAAGGCGCGGTCGACAAATGGGTCATGAACATCAAGCCTGGCCGTATCATTTACGAAATGGCCGGCGTCGCCGACGATTTGGCGCGCGAAGCGTTGACGCTGGCGATGCACAAGCTTCCCTTCAAGACCAAAATCGTAACGCAAGAGGCGAGCAATGAAATATACTGAAATCAACCAAAAGAGCCGTGAAGAGCTCGAAAAGATGTTGAAAGAGAAGAAGATGGAGCTGTTCGAGCTGAAACTCAAGCTCAAGACGATGCAGCTTACCAACCCCAACGAAATTCGTGCTTGCCGCAAGGACATCGCACGAATCAAGACTGCTCTCAATGCGCAGAAGAATGGATAAGGAATAGGTCATGGCGTCACATAAACGTATCATTCAAGGCACCGTCATCAAGAAAGCGGGCGACAAGACGGCGACCGTATTGGTCGAACGCCGTATCATGCATCCGCGTTACCATAAAACGGTCAAACGATTCAAAAAATATCTCATCCACGACGAGCGCAACGAGACGAACGTCGGCGACGTGGTATCGGCGATCGAGTGTCGGCCGATCAGTAAGCGTAAATCGTTCCGTCTCAAAGAGATCGTCAGTAGAGGAGTCGGATCATGATTCAAAGCTTCACTCGTCTCAACGTCGCGGACAACAGCGGCGCCAAAGAGATCATGTGTATCAAAGTATTGGGCGGTAGTAAACGTCGCTACGCGAGCGTGGGCGACGTGATCGTCGCATCCGTCAAAAAGGCGCTGCCCAACGGCAAGGTGAAAAAGGGCCAGGTGGTCAAAGCGGTCGTCGTCCGAACGAAAAAAGAGATTCAGCGTGAAAACGGATCGCTCATTCGTTTCGACGACAACGCCGCTGTCATCCTGGACAACAAGAAAGAGCCGATCGGCACGCGTATTTTCGGGCCTGTCAGTCGTGAAGTGCGCTACGCCAACTTCATGAAGATCGTCTCTTTGGCCCCGGAGGTGTTGTAATGGCGAAAAAATTCAAGATCAAAAAGGGAGATACGGTCGAAATCATCGCAGGTGACGACAAAGGCAAAAAAGGCGAAGTCTTGCAAGTGCTCACCAAAAAAGATGCCGTGATCGTCGCCGGATGTAAAATCGCGAAAAAGGCCGTCAAGCCGACCGAACAGAATCCCGAAGGCGGTTTCGTGAACAAAGAGATGCCCATTCACATCTCCAACGTACGTAAAGTGGAAGGTGAATAAGATGCTAAGACTCAAAGAGAAATACCAAGAGCTCAAGCCCGCTCTCAAAGAGGAGCTAGAGCTTGGCAACCCGATGCTCACGCCGGCGTTGGAGAAGATCGTGATCAGCGTCGGATGCGGTGACTATGCGAAGGATACGAAAGTGATCCAGAGTATCGCCGATACGATCACTCTGATCGCGGGTCAGAAAGCGGTCATCGTGCCGGCTCGTAAATCGGTCGCCGGTTTCAAAGTCCGTGAAGGGATGCCGGTCGGTGTCAAAGTGACGCTTCGAGGCGACATGATGTACAACTTCTTGGACAAGCTGATCAGCATCGCCCTGCCGCGTGTAAAAGATTTCCGTGGATTGTCACGCAACGGTTTCGACGGACACGGCAACTACAATTTCGGCTTGGACGAGCAGTTGATCTTTCCGGAGGTGGAGTACGACAACATCCTCAAAACTCACGGAATGAACATTACGATCGTCACGACGACGGACAACGACAAAGCGGCGTTCACGCTTCTCGAGAAGCTGGGGCTGCCTTTCGCGAAAGGACGAAGCAATGGCTAAAAAATCGATGATCGCCAAAGCGAAACGAAAACCCAAATTCAAAGTTCGTGCCTATACGCGCTGCAGTATCTGCGGCCGTCCGCACTCGGTATACAGAGATTTCGGTATTTGCCGAATCTGTCTACGCAAAATGGCTAGCGAAGGTCTTCTTCCTGGCATGAAAAAAGCAAGCTGGTAAGGAGATAGCATGGTGAACGATCTGATTGCAGATTCCATTACGCGAATCAGAAACGCATCAATGCGCAAACTGGACGTGACGACGCTGATGTATTCCAAGATGATCGAAGCGATCATGAAGATTTTTCAAGAAAAAGGGTACATCGAAAGCTACAAAGTGGTCGAAAACGATGGTAAAAAAAGTATCAACGTCGTCTTGAAATACGACGACAACGGTAACAGCGTCATCAACGAAGTGAAACGTCTCTCCAAGCCTGGACGACGAGTCTACAAAGGCAAAGAAGAGATCAAACGTTTCAAAAACGGCTACGGCACGATCGTCGTCAGCACATCCCAAGGCGTACTGGCCAACGACGAAGCTTACAAAAGAGGCATCGGCGGCGAAGTACTCTGCAGTATCTGGTAAGGAAAAAGAACATGTCACGAATAGGAAAGAAACCGATTGATATCCCGGCCGGTGTAGAGGTGAAGGTCGAGGGTACAGAAGTTGTCGTTTCCAAAGGTAAAGATGTCAAACGCCTGGATACTCATGGCCGCGTCGACGTCGAAATCAAGGATAATCAAGTCGTTTTTCATCGCAAAGGCGACGACAAAGCCAGCAGTGCCTTTTGGGGCACCTATCGGGCGCTGACGCAAAACATCATCATCGGATTGACCCAAGGCTTCGAGAAGAAGCTAGAGATCAACGGGGTCGGTTATCGTGCGGCGGTGAAGGGAAAGACGTTGGAATTGCAACTGGGCTTTTCTCACCCGATCAACTACGAAATTCCCGAAGGGATTCAAATCGCGGTGGAGAAGAACATCGTCTCCGTCAAAGGCCAAGACAAACAAAAAGTCGGTCAGGTCGCCGCGGAGATTCGCGCTTTCCGTCCGCCGGAACCCTACAAAGGCAAAGGGGTCAAATACGTGGATGAAGTGATTCTGCGCAAAGCCGGAAAAACTGGTAAATAAGGGTAGCAAATGAACAGAACACTCCTATTGAAAAAGAACGCTCAACGCGCCAAGCGTAAAGCCCGCGTGCGCGGCAAAATCTTCGGAACGGCCGAAAAACCGCGCGTCACCATTTTCCGCTCCAACAAGCATATCTATGCCCAGGTGATCGACGATACCCAAGGCGTGACACTCGCTGCCGCCGACGGACGCGTGATGGGCCTGAAAGCCAACAAGGAATCGGCGGCGAAAGTGGCCGAGGCGTTGGCAGCGAAGATGAAAGAGAAGGGTCTTGAAAAAGCCGTTTTCGATAGAAACGGATACATCTATCACGGTGTTGTCGCAGCTTTCGCCGAAGCGTTGCGCGAAAACGGAATACAGGTATAAGGTAGAGTCATGGAAAACATCAATCGAGAAGATTTCGAAGAAGTGATCGTCAACATTGGTCGGGTCACGAAAGTCGTCAAAGGTGGTCGTCGTTTCCGATTCACGGCATTGGTCGTGGTCGGTGACCGAAACGGTACCGTCGGATTCGGCATGGGTAAGGCCAAAGAGGTACCTGACGCAATCCGCAAAGGCATCGACGAAGCGTTCAAGAACCTGGTCAAAGTCAATATCAAAGGTTCGACGATCGCCCACGATATCGAACACAAATACAACGCCAGCCGCATTCTGTTGAAGCCGGCCAGCGAAGGTACCGGGGTCATCGCCGGTGGTGCGGCACGCCCGGTCATCGAGTTGGCGGGTATCAAGGATATTCTGGCCAAGTCGCTTGGTTCGAACAACCCCAACAACCTCGTTCGGGCGACCGTCGAGGCACTTAGCCGGATCAAAGGATAAGCGATGTCATTGCACAATCTCACCAAAGCACCCGGAAGCACGAAAAACAGCAAGCGTGTCGGTCGTGGACAAGGCAGCGGGATGGGGAAAACCGCCACCCGCGGAATGAAAGGTCAGAAGTCACGTACCGGCTACAAGCAAAAACGCGGCTTCGAGGGCGGTCAGCAACCGATTCAGCGCCGACTTCCGAAGGTCGGGTTCCGCTCCAAAGTCGAAAAGCCTTACGTCATCAACGTAGAGCGCATTCCTGCCATTTGTGAACTCGAAGAGATCACGATGGAGACGATCGCCACCGTGCACAAGATCAAAGGAAACGTTCAACGCGTGAAGCTGATAGGAAAAGCCGCACGCGATCTCGCCGCCAAGATCAAAGACGAGCGCATCACGACCAGCGGAAAATAACCATGACGAAGTCATTGGTCAACAAAATCCTCATCACGCTGGGATTTTTGTTGGCATACCGGATATTGGCCTACGTGCCGGTTCCGGGTGTCAACGTGGATGTCATCAAAGAGTTCTTCGACGCCAACTCCAACAACGCCCTGGGAATGTTCAACATGTTCAGCGGCAACGCCGTCAGACGTCTTAGCATCATCTCCTTGGGTATCATGCCCTACATTACCGCTTCCATTATCATGGAACTCCTCGCCGCTACCTTTCCCGAACTCGGCAAAATGAAAAAAGAGCGCGATGGGATGACCAAATATATGCAGATCATCCGTTATGCGACGATCGCCATCACTCTCGTTCAAGCGATCGGCGTGGCGATCGGTCTGCAGAGCTTGACGGGTAAAGGCGGCGAAAGCGCGATCATGGTCGATACGACCACTTTCGTGACGATGGCGGCCTTTTCGATGTTGACGGGTACGATGCTTTTGATGTGGATCGGTGAACAGATCACGCAACGCGGAGTCGGTAACGGCATCTCTCTCATCATTTTCGCCGGTATCGTCAGCTCGATCCCGACCGCGATCGGCGGTACGATCAACCTGGTCAACACGGGTGAACTAAACTTTCTCGTCGTCCTGGCGATTTTGGCGATCATTATCGCCACCGTCGGATTCATCATCTATGTCGAACTGGGTGAAAGACGGGTTCCGGTCAGCTACTCCCGGAAAGTGATGATGCAAAATCAGAAAAAACGGGTCATGAACTATATCCCGATCAAAGTGAACCTCAGTGGTGTCATTCCACCTATTTTCGCTTCCGCGATCTTGATGTTTCCGAGCACGATTCTACAAGCTTCGACCAATCCGATCGTGCAAAAAATTTCCGATTTTTTACATCCGAACAGTTACACTTTCAACATTTTAATGTTTCTATTGGTCATCTTTTTCGCGTACTTCTATGCGTCGATCGTCTTCAACGCCAAGGATATCGCCGACAATCTGAAACGGCAAGGTGGATTCATTCCGGGTGTCCGTCCTGGTGAAGCGACGGCGGCTTTTCTCAACGAAGTG
>CAZORY010000093.1:0-6743 GCA_964582435.1 uncultured Campylobacterales bacterium | reverse complement strand
AATTGGATCGACCGCTCACCCCGAAACTCATTGACATGCAGCGTCCCCGTCAAACAGACACGCTCCCCCTTTTTGAAACGGGAAGGATCCTCGCATCGGAACTTCACGGCTTGCAATACTCTCTGGCCGTTGCCTACCGTGAGTCGTAGATGCTCTCCCTCCCGTCCCAAAGCCCTGGCTTCGAGAATCTCCAACGCCTCGAAAAGAAAGGCAGGACGGGTATTGGCTTCCCCATAAGGTTCGAACCGTTCCAACAAAGCCATCAGATCCCAATCTACCTCCGAAAGAGGTAACCGCCCCATCACACGCTCGCGGGGGAGAAAGAGCTTGGGATCGAGAGCTGCCGCTTGATCGCAAATATGGCGTCGGAACGCGTCGATATTCTCCCGCCTGAGCGCAAGTCCCGCCGCCATCTTATGGCCACCGAATCCTTCCAGCCAGCTTTTGGATCGGTCCAGAAGTGCATAAAGATCCACCTCCCCCACGCTTCGGCCGCTCCCTTTCGCTCGATCCCCTTCGACACTCAAGACGATGGCGGGTTTGCCGAACCGATCCACCAATCGGGAGGCGACGATACCCACCACCCCCTCGTGCCACCCTTCACCGGCGACGACGACGACCTCATCGGACGGATCGGTCATCGCGATCGCCGCCTCGGTCGTTTCACTCTCCTGTGCTTTGCGCATTTGGTTGAGCCGCTCCAGCTCGAGCCACCCCTCGCTCGCCTCTTCGAGACTTTTGGCCCGAAGAAATCGGAGGGCCGCCGACGCATCCTCCATCCGACCGGCACTGTTGATACGCGGCGCGATGCCAAATCCAACGTCTTCGGCACTGAAGCGATCCTTCCCCAAATGGGCCCGGACCACTTCGAACGCGGGGCGTGTCGAAGTCGAAAGCATTTCGAGCCCTTTGCGTACCAGGGGACGATTGATCGACAGAAGCGGCATGACGTCGGCGACGATCGCTAGGGCGAGCAGATCCAAAAAGCGCCCCATGTCGATCGAAAGCCCCATCGCCTGCTTGAGCGCACCGATCAAAAACCATGCCACCTGGGCGCCACAAATATCAGGATAGGCGAAGGTGCAAGCCGATTGCTTGGGATTGACGATGGCATAGGCATCCGGGAGATTGTCGCCGGGCGTATGGTGATCGGTGATGATAAGGTCGATACCCTTCACTTTGCACACGTCGGCCGCCTCGAAAGCGGTGATGCCGTTGTCCACCGTGATCACCACGTCCGCTTCGATACGCTCGAGCACGGAAGGCGACACCCCGTAGCCGTCTCGGAAACGGTTGGGAATCACACTCTGCACGGGATAGCCGATGAGTTCGAAAAATTCCGTCATCAGCGCCGTCGAAACGACACCGTCCACATCGTAATCCCCTACGATCGCGATCCTTTCACCTTCGGCGACGGCCCGCGCGATCCTTTCCGCCGCCCGCTCCATCCCGTAAAGCGTCATCGGCTGAGGAAGATCTTTGAGACTCCTAAATCCGTCGGCGAAACGGGCTTCAAGTATCCGGGCGATCCGCCCCTTCGTCAAAAGTATCGGCACCTCGCTGCCCATCGATTGGGTCATCTAGTCGCTCTGTTCGTTCTTGTAGCATAGAGCCGCTTTCGCGAAGGCCAGGATCGAGGGGTTGGGGTTTTGCAGGCGAGAGGTGAATTCAGGGTGGAACTGTACGCCAAGAAACCAGGGATGCTCTTTCACTTCCACCGCTTCGATGAGACCGTTGGATTCGCCGGAAACGATCAACCCGGCCTTCTCCAACCGTTCGCGGTAGGCGGGATTGGCTTCGTAACGATGACGATGGCGTTCGTAGATGATCTTTTTACCGCCGTAGGCTTCGAAAAGCTTCGTGCCCTCTTTGATTTCGCATGGATAGGCCCCCAAACGCATCGTACCGCCCAGGGGTGAGGTGTGGGTACGCACCTGTTTTTTGCCAGACTGGTCGATGAATTCGTCGATCAGGTAGATCACTGGCTCTTTCGTTTCCGGATCGAACTCCACCGAATTGGCCTCTTCGATGCCCAACACATTACGAGCGTATTCGATCAAAGATAGCTGCATGCCCAGGCAAATGCCCAGATAGGGGATTTTGTTTTCTCTGGCGTGTCGGATCGCCATCATCTTGCCCTCGACGCCCCGCACGCCGAAACCTCCGGCCACCAAGATCCCATCGACATCGCCGATCGTCTCTTCGATCCCTTTCTCTTCGATGTCTTCGCTGTCGACCCAATGCAGATCGATCCTCGTATCCAAAGCCGCACCGGCGTGGATGAGCGCTTCCGTCAAGGATTTGTAGGACTCTTTGAGCCCCAGGTATTTACCGACAAAGGCGATCGTCACCTCGTCCCGGGGTGCGATGATACGCTTGACCAGGATATCCCACTCCTCCATTTTCGGCTCCGTTTCCGCCAGGCGAAAACGCTTGATCAATGGATTCATGATGCCGTCTTTGAGAAAATTGAGAGGCACTTGATAAATCGTCGGCGCGTCCATACATTCGATCACGCTGTCCATATCGACGTCGCAGCTGACGGCGATCTTTTTACGTAACTCTTTAGGAAGCGGTTTTTCGCAGCGGGCGATGATCATATGGGGGGTGATCCCGATACGGCGCAGTTCCTGGACGCTGTGTTGGGTCGGTTTGGTCTTGAGTTCGCCCGCGGCTTTGATGTAGGGCACCAACGTCACGTGGATGTTGATCACCCGTTCGCTGCCCAGTTCGTGCTTGATCTGACGAATCGTCTCCAAAAAGGGCAGTCCCTCGATGTCGCCGACGGTTCCGCCCAGCTCCACGATCAGTACGTCTTTGCCCTTGCCCGCTTCGAAGATTCGTTGTTTCACTTCGCCGACGATATGGGGAATCACCTGGATCGTCTTGCCCAGATATTCACCTTTACGCTCCTTGGTCAAGACGCTGTGGTAGATCTGGCCTGTCGTGAAGTTGTTCTTTTTGCCAAGATCGACGTTGAGAAATCTCTCGTAATGCCCAAGGTCCAGATCGGTCTCGGCCCCGTCGGCGGTGACGAAGACTTCGCCATGCTCCAGCGGACTCATCGTCCCCGGGTCCATATTGAGATAAGGATCCATCTTGAGGATCGAAACGTTCAACCCTGTCTGCTTCAGAAGCGTACCTACGCTCGCTGCGGTAATCCCTTTACCCAAAGAACTGAGCACCCCGCCCGTGACGAAAATGTACTTGGTCATCGCTGCCTCTTTTTGGTATGAATGTCGAAACCGATTTTACCCAAGGGATGCTAACAGCCCGCTTTACAGCAAGCGGTCGGCACATCGTCCGTCATCCCCTGAAGAGTCGACACCTCATCGCTTCGGCGACCAGCAGACGTGCCATCTCTTCACTCTCGATCACGACATGATCGACATGAAGCCCGATGACCAGTTCCGCTTCCGAACGCGTCTTGGCTTTGGCGACCACATTGGCCTCGGGTGCGACCGCATCGAGAGCTTCACAAATGAGCCGCAGATGCTTGGCATGGTCCACGGCGACGATGACGGCACTGGCACGATCTGCCTCGAAATTCCGCAAAACCGTCTCGTTGGCGGCATTGGCGAAAAAGATGGGTTCGCCCGCAGCTCGTCCCTCCTCCATACGATGGACATCGTGTTCGAGGACCACGTAATTGGCTTGTTGCTTTTTCAACTCTTGACAGACTTTACGCCCCAGCGGGCCGTACCCGCAGACGATGACGTGATTGGAAAAACCCGTGGAGGTAGGCACGGCGGATGGAGGTTCGGGTTCGGGAAAAAGGAGATCGGCGATGCTTTGCAGATGCGACAATACGAAGACCGAAGCGATCATCGAAAGGATGATGGCGGCGAGCAGGATCTGCGTGGTTCGCATGTCCAGCAGATGATTCGCTTGTGCCAGTGCGAAAACCGCCAAGGCGAATTCTCCCACTTGAGCGAGGGCCAAAGCGGTTTTGAGCGCGACTCTGGGACGGGTGAAAAAGCGCAGAAAGCCAAAGACCACAAGAAATTTCACGACCATCACCAACACGGCCACAAGGACAATCCAGCCGATGTTTTGCCAAACGATCGCAAGGTCGATTTGCATACCCACCGTGACGAAAAAGAGTCCTAACAGCAGGTCCCTGAAAGGAACCAACTCCGCCTCGATGCGATATTTGTAGTGGGTTTCGGCCAGCATCATGCCCGCCAAGAAAGCCCCGAGCGAATAGCTGAATCCGAAAAAGTGGGCGATCGCCGCCGATCCGACGACGATGAGCAAAATCGAACTCAAAAAGATTTCCGTCGAATTGGTGCGCACGATCTGCCTCAATCCCCACTCCAACAGATACTTACCGACCAGATAGATGACGATCGCCACCGCCACCGCGTCGATCGCCGTCTGCCACAGCAGCGCACCCAAGCTTTGATGGCGGACCGTGAAGATGGTGATCATCAGCAAAATAGGAATGACCGCCATATCTTGAAAGATGAGGATACCGACCGCTTTGCGGCCAAACGGTGCATGCATCTGGTTGGATTCGGTCAGCATCTTCAGCACGATCGCCGTCGACGAAAGCCCCAACGCCAAGCCTATGACGATCGACCCTTCGAAAGAGATTCCCCCTACCGTATGGACGAAGAAGCCGAAAATCAGCGCGCTGATGGAAAGCTGGAGCGTCCCGAACAAAAAGACTTCCCGCTTCATCTTCGCCAGATGACGATAGGAAAACTCCAATCCGATCGTGAACATCAAAAAGACGATGCCGAACTCCGCGATGTGCCCCAACTGTTCGGTGAAATCCTGCAGGTCGAAGGTCGCCGTGACGGCGACCCCGGTGATGATATACCCGATGACCGTCGGGATATCGAAGCGTTTGAGTATGGAATTGAGAACGACCGACAAAAAAGTGGCCAACAAAACGATGGATAGATAGTTCATGGCATGATTATAACGCACCCCACAACGACTTGAACAGATCGTGCAACCAAGCCACGATCAAAGGTGAAAAAAAGAGAAATCTGAAAAAAGTCGGGGATCGGTGCATCACGCTTGGACGTCAACCAGAGCTTTGCTCCATCGCTCCATCGCCTCGTTGGCCTGAGGATTGGGCGCTTCCATGAAAATGAGGACGAAACGATCGCCCAGATCGCTCACGCCGATGCTTCGAGGTCGCACCGCCATCACTTCCGGCGTCGGCAACTCCTTACCGAAGCAGAAGACGATGTTTTTAGCCGCCTCGATATCCTCCGCGATCTGCCCCTCCTCCAACGACGCGGTATGGGCGTAATGGTCGAACGTAGCGATATAAGTGGCCACGGGATGGGCCTCGATGCTATCTTTCAAGCGGGCGATGATCTCGTCGACGCTTCGGCATGTCGTTTCGCTTTTGGGAATCATCAATTCGAAAATGGGATACTTCTCTTTGAAAACTTTCTGTTTCATCATCTCTCCTTTTTGACGATCACAGGCCCGGCAACCTGGGAATCTTTTCGAGCTTGGAGTTTTTGCAATACCATCCCCACCCTTTTTTGAGCCAATGGCCGATAAAAGGCATCGGGATCATCAAACCCCGTTTGTCGTCACGGTAGACGAACGCCGCCCCGTCGCCACTATCCATGACGCAAAGAATGTTGAGATGGTGGAGGTATCCCAACATTTCGCCCTCACCGCTGTCGGTCACTTGGATATTGTGCGCCGTATTGCGGGCCATCACTTCGGCGATGTGCCCCTGTTTGGCTCGCCAATCGGGCCCGTCGATGGCGGCACTGTCTCCTATCGCCCACACGTTGTCGAACCCTTGGACGCGACAGTGGTCGTCGATCTTGACGAACCCTGCATCCGTCAAAGGAAGATCGGAACTTTTGAAGACGGGGTGGCCGGCGTTGGCAGGGATAAACATCGTAAAATCACTCTCGAGCCTACTCTCATCCTCGAAAACAACGGCATCGGCTTCGAAACGCAGGATCTTTTTGCCGAAATGTTTATGGATATCGAGTTTCTTGAAAAATAGATCCATCATCTCCAGCGCTTGCTCGCCCAGCCTGGCACCCGGCTTTTCCATCGGCGCGAAAAATGTGAGCTCGAAACGTTCGCGTACCCCTTTTCGCTTGAGCATATCGTGAACGTTGAAGAGCATTTCGAAAGCCGGGCCACCACGCACACCCGTCGAATCTTTGGGATTGCCGCCAAAGCCCATGGCGATCTTGCCGTGACCTTTTTCGACCAGGGCGTCCAAGCGTTGTCGCATCAGCAACGCCTGTTTCGGCTCACCGCAGATACTGAGGGTGTGTTCGATGCCTTCGTGTTTGACTTTGCTCGCTCCGATCGCCACGACGAGATGATCGAAACCGCGTATCACCTGTTTGCCGAGCACCACTTCCCCTCGCTCGGCATGGATCGCTTCGACCCGATCCTTGACGAACTTGAAGCCATGAACACGCGAAAGCTCCCCCATGTCGATCGTCACGTCACCGAAATCGGCTTTGTGCACAGGGATCCAGATCGAGGTGGGCTAGAGGTAGAAATAGTCTCGATGGCTGACTAGGGTCATGTCGTAATCGTTTTTGCGCAAAAAGATGGCGGCCTCCAGCCCGGCGAAACCACCGCCAAGTACCAAAACCTTTTTCATCGATCGCTCTCCTTCAATGGTGGGTGAATCGCATCACGTTGTCGATCGTGATCTCTTCACATCGCTCTTCTTGCAACCGCTGCAACGCCTCATGGACCGACAGACGACCCTCCCCGGGATAATAGAGGCGTACACC
>CAZORY010000092.1:0-6938 GCA_964582435.1 uncultured Campylobacterales bacterium | reverse complement strand
TCACCGCACTCGTCGAAAAGCACAAGCCTCTATACGGTTTTGAAATCGGCCGTTATCTGGGAGCATACCGTGCCATCTATCCGCTCTTCTATCGAAAAAAATATGTCGGCAGCGTAGAACTTTCGTTCACTTTCTGTGTCATGAAAAAAGCGTTGGAACATGTAGGCGGAGGTAATACTCACTATTACCTGGCCCTCAACCTCGAGAGACTCAAAGAGAGTGCCGATTGGAAAGAGCTTCATGTCTATCGACGCTGTTATGTGGACCCGACGTTCGTCATCCGTGAAAGCGTCGTGGATAGCTGTAAGGTTTTGAGGGAAACGGGCTATCGAACGAAGCTCCTTCCCTATCGGGAATTCTCCGTCATTCTCAAAGCTCCTTCGTTGAACCATTACAATATCGTCAGTTTCATACCTCTCAAATCGATCGACGGTAGCTACGTCGGCTACTATATCGTCATCAACAAGGACAACGGCGCGATCGCCAATCTTCTCAATATCGTGCAAATCGCAGAGATCGCTCTCGCCCTCGTCGTTCTGGTGGCCCTGCTTTTGGTGCTGATGATCCATATCTATCGCATGAAAGCCCATGCCGCCAATATCGATCCGATGACCAATATCTACAATCGTAGAGGATGCATGAGTCGATTGGGCAATGGCAACAAGCGTTTCGCTTTGATTTTCATCGATATCGACAAATTCAAGCAGATCAACGATACGTATGGTCACGAAAAGGGCGACGAAGTGATCAAGACAGTCGCCCGTATCATCTCTACCCATATTCGAAAAGAGGATATATTCTGTCGGTATGGCGGTGACGAATTCCTTCTTTTCATTGCCAACGCTTCCCACGAGCAAGCCAGGAAAATTGCCGAAAAATTGCGAAAACATATCGATATCCACCGTTTCGACGGTGTCGAGGATGTGACGGTGAGTATCGGAATCGCGATACGCCAGCGAAACGAGTCGATCGGTTCGCTCATCAACCGCGCCGACAAAAATCTCTACCGTGCCAAAAGTGGTGGCCGCAACCGTGTCATCGTCGATGACGATGCCGAAGAAGCGTGACGCCACTTTTTATCGATCGAAGTGTCGAAATTTCGTGGGGGGTGGATGCCGAACCATGCATCGACGGCGCGTTATGAAGTGTTGTCCTTGGCCATGAAGGATCGATAGAATATGAATCGGATGGAAAAGCAGGCGATAGGAAAGAGTGCGCCATCTCGGCGTTTCGAAAAAATCGAGAAAATGCCTCGGCCCATTAGTGGTTGTCAATGATCTTTGCAAGAAAGTGGTGAGTTTTTAAAAAGGTCGAATGGTCGGAGTGGCGGGATTTGAACCCGCGGCCTCTACCACCCCAAGGTAGCACGCTAACCAGGCTGCGCCACACCCCGACATTGGAGGCCAGAATTATAGCAAAAAAAATCTTTATTCCAAAATGTCTTCGTAGAAGTCGTAGCAACTGATGTAGTAGATGCCGTTTTGCTTTTTGATACGTGTATCCCCTCGTTTGTAGGCTTTTTTGAAACGCTTGACGACCTGCTTGGCTTTGTTGTAGTTGTACTTTTGGCGTTGTATGAGATCACCGAGGGGTATCCAGCACTCTTCCTCCTCTTTTTTCTTTTTTCCTGGTCTGTTTTTGCTTTTTTCATGTTTTTCTTTTGACGCCTCTTTGGATCGCTCCTGCGGATGGAGATCGGCGTCGATGACGGGCTCTTGTTCCGTGGTGGGAGCGGAGGAGTCGTGGCTGAGCATGTAATCTCGCTGATAGAGAGCTTTCATTTCGTAAAAAGCTTGTTTGAGAAGGGTGATCTCTTGTTGAAGGGTCTGGGTGATCTGTTCGTTAGCCGATTTGAGGTCTTCGATGGAGGTTTTGAGTACTTCGATCGTTTCGTCTTTCGCTTTGATGATTTCGCGATATTCGTCGATCAAAGCGACATGTTCGACCTCCTCTTGCGTCGAATCGTTGTCAACGTTTTTCTCGATGTCTCCAGCGACGATGACATAGTATCGACCGTCGATTTTACGTGATGGCAGCGTACCTCTTTTGATTTTGGCGTAGACACTTTGACGAGAAAGACCGTGCATTTTTGCATATTCGGATGGCTTGACAAGTTGTTGCATGTTTCGTTGTCCATTGTCTCTTTTGACACATTATAACAAAAGTGAGGCGAAAAGACCACGACATAGGCATTGCGGCATGTCAATCCATTGACTTGACACCATCTTTGACCGGTACGAAGAGACAACTCTCAAGGGGCTCTTCGGAAATGGTGTCACCTCTTTTACGATAACGGGTGATGATCTGTTTTCCCTCCCTTTCGATGGGAGCGACGAGCAATCCATCGTCCGCGAGTTGTTCGAATAGGGCGTGGGGAACGGAGGGTGTCGATGCGGAAAAGAGAATCCTATCGTAGGGTGCGTATTGTCGCCAACCCCGTTGGCCGTCGTCCAAGCGGGTGTGGATATTGTGAATGTCGAGTTTTCTGAAACGCTCTTTGGCCTCTTTGAGGAGGACTTCGATGCGTTCGATCGTGAAGACTCGTCGAAAAAGTTTCGAGAGGATGGCGGCTTGGTAGCCGCTGCCGCATCCAATCTCCAAGACGTTGTCGGCACCTTCGGGTTCGAGATAGACGGTCATCTTGGCGACCGTCACGGGTGAGCTAATCCACTGGTCAGCTTTGATGGGCAGGGCGTCTAGACGGTAAGCCCAGTGGTGGAATCCTTTGGGAACGAAAAGTTCTCGTTCCACTTCCGAAAAAGCGCGGTAGATGGCAGGCGTGAGAGGTACTTCGTCGGCGAGAGCGTCGGCGAATTTTTGGAGGATAATGCGCTTGGCATTATCCATGAAAGAGGTCCATCTCGATGTATCGTCGGATTCTTTTGATCTCCCTGGGATCGAAAGTACCTTCGATCACTTCAGCGTAATCGTCACTGATCGCTTTGCCGTTGGGATCGATGATGGCGCTGCTGCGGGCCATATCTTTGTTGGCGCTGTCGGCGGCGACGACGAAACATTGATCGGTGATCGCCAAGGCGCGTGTAAGGATTTCATAATGCTGTTTTCTAGGTTTGCCCCACAACGATGGATTGAGAATGATGTCGGCTCCCCTGAGTTTGAGCCAAATTCGGTGAAGCGGAGCTCGAAGCAGACGATAAGTCCGAATTTGATCCCTTCGATTTCGAAGATTTGCATCTCTTTCTCGTCACCTGGTTTGAAATGTTGATGTTCGTTGCCTAGGGGAAAGAGTTTGATTTTGTGTTGGGAATGGACCACTTCGCCATTGTAGATCACATCCGTTCTGTTGACAAAATCCTCACCTTCCTTTGCGATATAAGTTAGAGTGATAATTTTGTCGTCACTGATTTTCAACAGCTGATCACGGGCGTATAGGCTCGCTTCGGCCGCTTCGTTCATCCGTTCGTAAGCGAAACCCGTCAGGCACACTTCCGGCGTCACGATGATAGAATGCCTAGGCAGATTCGCCACCAGCTCGAGGAGATGGGCGATATTCTCGTCGAAGTTCTCGCTTGTCGCCATCTGAATGGCGAACGTTTTCCATTTGATGTCAGAAGTCGTCAAAACTAATACTCCCTTTTGAATAGTTGGTGACGTTACCTTCGAAGAAGTTGGTCTTCTGGTCGTTGAAGGTCGAAAAGCTATCGACCCATTTGATCGGATTGTCGGCGCCGAACATCGGCTCCAGCCCGATCGCTCTGAGTCGTTTGTCGGTCAGATATTGGACGTATTGGTCGATGATCTGCTGGTTGAGCCCAAGTATCTGATCTTCCGTGACGTACCACCCCCAGTTGCGTTCCAACTCGTAGGCTTGCCGGTACATTTCACGCATATTGCCGACGACCCGTTCGTTGAAAAGATGGGGATACTCTTTCTTGATCTCTTTGATGATGTTGGAATAAAGCGCCAGATGGGTCACTTCGTCCCGCTGAATGAAGCGGATCATTTGTGCACTTCCAAGCATCTTGCCGCTGCGTGCCAGGGCATACATGGCCGAAAAGCCGCTATAAAAGTAGATCCCCTCCAAACATTGGTTGGCCACGAGCATGTAGATTTTGGCTTCGTCGTCGTCTTGGGCCAATTCGCCGTACTTTTCGTAAACGTCGCCGATGAAAGAGTTTTTGCGCAAAAGTTCCGTGTCGCTTTTCCACATGTCGTAGATCTCGTCGGTGTTGATGGAGATGCTATCGACCATTACGGCGTAACTTTGGCTATGCAGCGCCTCTTCGAAGGCTTGGCGCACCAGACACATGTTGACTTCAGGGGCGGTGATCCACGGGTTGACGTTATCGACAGTGTTGTTGGTCTGAATCGAGTCCATGAAGATCAACTGCGCAAGCACCTTGTCGTACATGCGTCTTTCGGCAGGAAGCAGGTGTTTGTAGTCTCTGGCGTCTTCGGTGAGGTCCACCTCTTTGGGAAACCAAGTGTTGGCCATCATCACTTCCCAGAGGTTGTAAGCCCACTCGTAACGGTTCCGGTTGAGGTTGATGATACCGGGGGTACATCCGTTGATGATCGATGTGGTCGATCTCGTGGTGTCGCATTCGGTACTGTAGAGCTTCTTTTTCATAGCCTGTGCTACCTCACTGTAGGTTTAAGATAACGATTTTAACGAAAAGAAAATTAGAAGCTTCTTGAATAAGAATTAGTTATCTTATAAAAGATAAAATATTCCGAAAGGCGACCACTGCCTTTCGGTATTCAACAATCCTGGATACGGCTCATTGACAGCCTAGACACTCCATGCTGCGGTCGGCAACTTCTTCGAGCATTTCCGGAGACTGGCTGCGTAGGTAGTAGGTCGATTTGATCCCCAGACGCCATGCTTCGGTGTAGATTTCATGGAGATATTTGCCGCTGGCTTGATCCAGGGAGACGAAAATGTTGAGGCTCTGGCCCTGATCGATCCATTTTTGACGGACGGCGGCGGCCCGTACGAGGAGACGTTGATCGAGCTCGTAGGCCGGGGTATAGTATTCCCACGTCTCGGCGGATAGGTTAGGTACGACGACGGGAATGAGACCGCTGAGATTCTCTTCGAACCATTTGCGTTTGTAAACCGGTTCGATCGTTTGGGTGGTTCCGACGAGGATCGAGATGGAACTGGTCGGTGCGATCGCCATGAGATAGCCATTGCGCATGCCGTCCTCTCGAACCTTTTTGCGAAGGGCCTCCCAATCGTAGATATAGCCAAAGAGCCCTCCTCGACTATTTGCGGTCAACGCAAGAGCGTTAGGATTGGCGTTGTCGATGGGAAGAATTCCTCTGCTCCACTTCGAGCCTTCATAATCGGGATAACTGCCTTTTTCGATGGCGAGGTTGGAAGAGGCTTTGATGGCGTTGTAACTGACCATCTCCATCACCTCGTCGATCAGTGCCAAATGCTCTTCGCTACCCCACTTGACCCTCTTTTCGGCGACCATCTGCGCTTCACCCATGACGCCCAAACCGATGGATCGGGAGCGTTCGTTCGTCTTCTTCACCTTCTCGAGAGGGTAGAAGTTGAGATCGATGACGTTGTCGAGCATGCGTATCGCGATCGGTACGACTCGCTCGATATCTTCTTGGGTATGAACTTTGGAGAGGTTGAGGCTGGCAAGGTTACAGACCGCCGTCTTGCCATCTTCGCCAACCTTTTCCACGATATAGATCTCTTTGCCTCCGATACTATCGAGTGCCGTGATCTTTTTGGCTTTTTTCGTAATGCCACTGTCGACGGTGACCTCCTCTTCCTCTTCGAAAAAGGTGACGCTTCCGTCGGTGAACTTGACGCGGACTCTATAGTGGTTCGGCTCCGTGTTTTGGAAAATTTCGGTGCAAAGGTTGGAACTTCGGATGATCCCGCAATGGTCGTTGGGATTGACACGATTGGCCGTATCTTTGAAGCAGAGGAAGGGATTGCCCACTTCGAAGTAGCTCATCAATATCTTTTTCCACAGTTCTTTGGCTTTGACCCGCTCTTTGAGGATGCTGGGGTCGTTTTCGTACTCGATATACCGTTTTTCGAAATCATCTCCGTGCAGATCGGTCAGATCTTGGGTTTCATAGGGATCGAAAAGGGTCCATACGCCATCTTCCATCACCCGTTTCATGAACAGATCGTTGATCCATAGCGCGGGAAACAGATCGTGGGCCCTTCGTCGCTCTTCGCCCGAGTTTTTCTTGAGATCGATGAAGTCCCATACATCGATATGCCACGGTTCGATGTAGACGGCGATCGCTCCTTTTCTGGTACCGAGCTGGTCGACGGCGATGGCGATGTCGTTGGTGATTTTAAGGAAAGGTACGATGCCGCCGGCTGCGTTTTTATGGCTGTCGATGTAACTACCCATCGCCCTGACTTTGCTCCAGTCCCAGCCGATGCCGCCGCCGAATTTACTCAGGAGCGCCATCTCTTTGTATGCGTCGAAAATCCCTTCGATCTTATCGGGCGTCGAGCCGATATAACACGAAGAGAGTTGGTGTCTGGTCGTGCGTGCGTTCGAAAGCGTCGGTGTGGCGACCATCACTTCGAATTTGCTGATGACGTCGTAAAACTTTTTCGCCCATTCTTGGCAGTTGAGTTCGTTTTGGGCCAGAAACATCGCGACGGCCATGAAGAGCTGTTGAGGTAGTTCGATGGGACGGTTCTCCCGATCTTTGAGCAGGTATCGGTCGTAAAGGGTGCGTATCCCTAAGTAGGTGAACTGCAGGTCCCTTTCGGGGTCGATGTAATCGTTGAGGTCGTCCAAGTCGTACTTCTCTTTCAATCCCAAGACGATTCGCCCCTCTTTCTCGCCCCGCTCGAAATAATCCCGCAGATGGTCGTATCCGGTAAAGCCCGTCACTTTGTGATAGAGATCGTAGAGGAAAAGGCGGGCGGCCACGAAAGTCCAATTGGGCCTGTCCACGTCGATTTTGTCCACCGCCGTTTTGAT
>CAZORY010000091.1:0-6961 GCA_964582435.1 uncultured Campylobacterales bacterium | reverse complement strand
TTAGATTCAACTCTTTGAGCCTCTCTTCATCGATCGAAGCGATAAACCCTTTTTCTCCGATGCCGGTACCTTTGAACGCCACTTCGACGCCAAGGTATCCAAACGCCATTTTCACGAAGTCGCGTACACTTGTGGTTTGGCCGGTCGCGATGACCCAATCTTCCGGTTCGTCGGCCTGCAAGATCATCCACATCATGCGTACATAATCTTTGGCGTGTCCCCAGTCTCGTTTGGCGTCTAGGTTTCCAAGATAGAGTTTGTCCTGAAGACCTAGGGCGATTTTAGCGGCGGCACGGGTGATCTTTCGGGTCACAAACGTTTCACCACGCACCGGTGATTCGTGGTTGAAAAGGATGCCGTTGCATGCGAACATATCGTAGGCTTCTCGATAGTTGACGGTGATCCAATAGGCATACATTTTGGCCACGGCGTAGGGACTGCGGGGGTAGAAGGGAGTCGTCTCTTTTTGGGGGATCTCCTGGACTTTGCCGAAAAGTTCGGATGTGGAGGCTTGGTAGATGCGGGTCTTTTGCTCCAAACCCAGCAAACGAACCGCTTCGAGGATACGGAGGGTGCCGATACCGTCGGCATTCGCGGTATATTCAGGTGTTTCGAAACTGACCGCCACATGGCTCATGGCCGCGAGATTGTAGATTTCGTCGGGTTGGACCTCTTGGATGATGCGGGTAAGGTTCATACTGTCGGTCATGTCGCCGTAATGAAGAACGAAATCGCGGTTTTCGACATGGGGATCTTGATAGAGGTGATCGATCCGGTCGGTATTGAACAAAGAGGCTCGGCGCTTGATACCGTGAACGATATAACCTTTTTTTAGGAGAAATTCGGCCAGATAGCTGCCGTCCTGGCCGGTGATGCCGGTGATGAGTGCTACTTTTTGGTCTGCCAAGAGGAATCCTTCGTAAAATAGAGTTTGACATAAGGGTGAACGTCTTCGTCGGATAGCAGTTCGTCGATGGTGAACCAGCGATAGGCGTCGTGCTGCACAGTGGGTGGCTGGCATGGCGCGTCGAGATCGAGCCGGTAGGCGAGATTGACGTAGTGGGTGTCGATACCTTCAAAAACACCATCGTCGTAAAAATGTTCGAAAACGCCGACGAATCTAGGTGGCGAAGGTAGCGATTGCAACCCTAGTTCCACGTTCGCGATGCGACGCTTGGCCACAGCGAGGGGTTCGTTTTTCAATATTCTCCCCCCGGTCGTGAACCAAAAGCCCTGGGCCGGCCTGTTTTTACGGCGCCCCAGAAGAATCTTGCCCTCATGATAGGCGATAAGATCGATCGAAACGAGCGGCGTAGCCTCGACGACGGTTTTGAAAATAGCTGGATCCAACACGATTTTCATGGGCCCTTGTGTGAATTTGAACATGCGATTATACCACGCTTTTCATGAATGAATCGGATGATTGGAGTGGTATAATGTCGCCAAGTAAAGAGTCAAAGGTTTGCCGTGGCCAATGTAGCCTGTACCCATTGTCACCTGGAGTTCGACGAATCGGTGATGATTCGTGAAGAGGAGGACGATGGGGTCCACTATTTTTGTTGCAAAGGGTGTCAAGGGGTCTACCATCTACTCAAAAACGAGGGGCTCGATACCTTCTACGACAAACTGGGTGACGAGAAGCTGGAGCCGCCTAAACGAAGTGGCGACGATCTGCACAAATTCGACTTGGAAGGGTTTACGAAGAAGTATGTGATCGAACGTGCCGATGGGCTGCGGGAGATCTATCTGATCATCGAAGGCATTCACTGTAGCGCCTGTGTATGGCTCAACGAAAAGGTGTTGCATCAAACGCCGGGGGTGATCGAAGCGACGATCAACTACACGACCAACAAAGCGCACGTCGTCTGGGATCCGGAGACGATCAAACTCTCGCAAATCATCGAAAAGATTCGAGCCATCGGTTACAACGCCTACCCTTACGATCCCAAACTCCAAGAGGAGCGGGCCTACAAAGCCAGACGCGACTACTATGCCAGGCTCTTGGTAGCCATTTTCGCGACGATGAACATCATGTGGATCGCGGTGGCTCAATATACGGGAATGTTCACCGGCATGCGCACCGACATCAAGGCGGTGCTCAACGTCGCCGAATGGGTACTGGCCACGCCGACGCTCTTTTTTAGCGGGTGGGTCTTTTTCCGTGGGGCATGGTATGGACTCAAGAATCGTTTCGTCAATATGGACCTCCTCGTAGCGGCCGGCGCGACGCTGGCCTATCTCTACTCCATCTGGGCGATGGTGACGATGAAAGGAGAGGTCTATTTCGACTCGGTCACGATGATCATCACCTTCGTGCTTACGGGCAAATATCTGGAAGTATTGAGTAAAAAGCGGGCTGCCGATACGATGGATAGTCTCTCCAACGCACTGCCGACGGAAGTGACGCTCGTGCGTGACGGCGAAAAGACGATGGTGCCCGTCGAGGAGGTGCGACCGGGCGATACGATCGAAGTGCGCCCGGGAGAGAAGGTGGCGATCGACGGCGTGGTCGTGGGCGGCGAAGGGAGTTTCGACGAGAGTTCGCTGACGGGCGAAAGCGAGCCGATCTACAAAAAAGCGGGCGATAATCTCATCAGCGGGAGCGTGGCGATCGACGGGGTGGTGCGCTACGAGGCGACCAAAGATTACGCTTCGTCGATGCTCAAGACGTTGGTGGGACTGCTGGAAGCGTCGCTGACCAAAAAGCCGCGGATCGAACAGTTGGCCAACGAGATTTCAGGCTGGTTTTCTCTGACGATTTTAAGTATCGCGGTATTGACGTTCATCGGCTGGTACTGGTTGACGGGTGATTTCGAACGGGCGTTGGTGGTGAGTATCTCCGTCATCGTGATCGCTTGTCCTTGTGCGTTGGGGCTGGCTACCCCCGTCGCGACGTTGATCGGAATCGATCTAGCGGCCAAACGGGGCGTACTCTTCAAAGAGGCGGCCTTTTTGGAGACGATGGCAAAAGCCGATACTCTGGTCTTGGACAAAACGGGTACCATCACCGAAGGCAAGCCGCACGTGGTGGCTTACGAAAAGTTGGATGCCTACGATCCAAACTGGCTCTATACGCTGGTGGCGAGCTCGACCCATCCCATTAGCGAAGGGGTGAAGCGATGGTTGGCCGAGCGTTACGAGCATCTGCAAGAAGTGGCGCTGGAACGTATCAAACAGCGTCAAGCCAGGGGCATCGAAGCGTGGTTTCAGGGGCATAGATTGTTGGGCGGCAATGCCAAGCTGATGGAGGAGGAGGGGATCGTCGTCGATGGTGAAAGCGACTACTCCCTTTTCTTCTTCGCGATCGACGATCGCGTGGTAGCCCGGTTCGAACTGCGCGATCTACCCAAAAAAGGGGCCAAAGAGACGATCGAAGCGATCAAGAAGTTGGGCGTAGAGGTGATCATGCTCACCGGCGACAACGTCAAAGCGGCCGAACGAATCGCCCAGGAGGTCGGGGTGGAAAACTTCAGAGCCCAGCTATTTCCCGAAGACAAAGCCGAGCAGATCGACATGTTGCACGCCGAGGGGCACGTGGTCGTGATGGCGGGCGACGGGATCAACGATGCGCTAGCGCTGAGTCGCAGCGATATCGCGATCGCGATGGGAAGCGGGGCCGATGTGGCGCTGGAAGTGAGCGACGTGGTGGTGTTGGACGATCGGATCGTGGGATTGAAAGAGGCTTTTGCGATCGCTCGTCGAACCTTCAGGATCGTCAAGGAAAATCTGGCTCTCTCCATCCTCTACAACTCCATCACGATTCCATTGGCGGTGGCCGGCTACGTCATCCCTTTGGTGGCGGCTTTGTCGATGAGTCTAAGTTCCCTGATCGTGGTGGGTAACAGTATGAGGATCAAACGATTGAATCGTTGAGCGTGGATAAGCACGGGGCGAGCGGCTTGCGAAACTTTTCCGGAAAAGTGGCCCCATTTTTTAGAAGTGCCCCTTAAGCCGTTCGCCAGAAGGGGCGTGATAGCATATGGAAAACTGATGGAGGGATCCGAATATGCAGCAGATCGATATGAGCAGTGACGAATTTTTGGCCGAAATGGAGAAGACCAAAAAGTTTACGGACAAAGTGTGTAAACAGTTCGGCTGGGTCTACAATCCCAACGACGACGTCAACGAAGGGGTATTGATGGGTTTGGCGCGCCACAAGATGCTCTATGGCAAACGTTTTTGCCCCTGTTTCATGGTCGTCGAGGATGAAAACGGCAAACATAAGAGTGCCGACGATCGCATCTGTCCTTGCAAGCCGGCGATCGAGAAGGAGATCCCCGAAGAGGGCAAATGCCACTGTGGAATCTTCTGTACGCCCGAGTATGCGGCGACCCATGAACACTGAGGTAGGGGCATGGTCGTACATATCGTGATGTTTCGCTTCAAAGAGACGAACAGAGCGGAAAATATCATGACGGTGAAAAGGATGCTGGAGGCTTTGCCGCAAAAAATCCCTTCTCTTCGATCGATGGAGGTGGGTGTCGATTTTGGACATTCGGAGCGATCGATGGATCTGGTGCTCACTTCGGCGTTCGACGATAGAGCGGGATTGGAGAGCTATCGCGTCCATCCGGCCCATCAAGAAGTGGTGGCCCTGATCAAAGAGGTGACGGTCGAGAGTCGCGTGGTCGATTACGAAAGGGAAGCATAGGTGAGTGCCGGAATCTTGGCGATGATGCTAGGTGTTTCGACCCTGTTGGGTGCTATCGGTCTTTTCGCGTTGCTTTGGGGGCACAAAACGGGTCAGTTCGAAGACAAGCACCGTTTTTTGGACGGTGCGCTGTACGATGGCGAAGAGGAGCTCAAAGATGCCGTGGCGATGGAGGCCAAACGCAAAGCGATGGAGGCCAAACACAAAAAACGCCAGGACAAACGGGTCATGCCCGATTGAGGAGAACGGATGGGACCTGCCTATATGCCGACGGGTGGTCATGTGCTCAATCACGCCGCATTACCGGGCTTTTTGACGTGGGCGGGACTGATCGTGATGATCATGGCCCTTGTCTGGCTTCTGGAGCGGCGATAGGTGGCACGAAAAGCGCTCTTTCTCGATCGTGACGGTGTCATCAACGTCGATCACGGGTATGTAGGACGTATCGAAGACTTCACCTTCGTCCCCAATATTTTGGAATTCATCAAAAACGTGCAAGCAAGGGGCTTCGTCCCGATCGTCGTGACCAATCAGTCGGGTATCGGTCGTGGGTACTATTCCCTGGAGGATTTCGAACGATTGAGCGCATGGATGATCGACCGGATGCAAGAAGCCGGTATCGCGATCGATCGTAGCCATATTTTTTCTTGTCCCCATGCTCCGGAAGAGAGGTGTGGTTGTCGCAAACCGGAACCCGGTATGTTTCTGGATGCGGCGAAGCGTTTCGGAATCGATCTTGGCGCATCGGTGATGATCGGAGACAAAAAGAGCGATATCGAAGCGGCTAGACGAGCGGGCGTCGGCCGATCCTATCTCATCGCACCCAATCAACCACTGCATATAGAGGATTTCGATGGATTTTAACAACAAAACGATATTGATCACTGGTGGTGCCGGTTTCATCGGTGCCAATCTTGCCTTTTGGTTTCAAGAAAACGTGCCTAGCGCGAAAGTGGTGGTCTTCGATCTATTCAGGACGGGTGAAACGTTCGCCAACGGCAATCTCAAGAGTTTCGGCCATTACAAGAACTTGATGGGGTTCAAGGGTGAAATCATCGCCGGCGATATCACGAACGAAAAAGACCTCGAGCGATTGAGAGATTTTAGCTTCGATATCATCTTTCACGAGGCGGCGATCAGCGATACGACGGTCTACGATCAAAAAATCATGCTGGAGACCAACCTCAACGCTTTCAAAGATCTGCTCAAAATGGCCCGAGAGATGAAAGCGGCGATGATCTACGCCAGCAGCGGGGCGACCTACGGTAACGCACCGGCACCCCAAACCGTGGGACGGGAAGCCCCGGCGAACATTTACGGTTTTTCGAAATTGGCGATGGACCATCTGGCCTACGAGTGGATGAGTCGCTCCGATCTGCCGATCGTGGGGCTTCGCTATTTCAACGTCTACGGCCCCAGAGAGTTTTACAAAAACAAAACCGCTTCGATGGTGTTGCAGTTTGGCCATCAGATCTTGAGTGGCCAACATCCTAGGCTCTTTGAAGGAAGTGATAAAATTCTACGCGATTTCATCTATATCGACGACGTGATCCAAGCCAATCTCAAAGCGTGTGATCCTGTGCGAAGCGGTGTCTACAACGTCGGAACGGGCAAAGCGCGCAGTTTTCAAGATATCGTCGATATTTTGCAAGCGGAGTTGAAAACGAACTTGCCGTGTGAATATATCCCCAACCCTTATGTGGGACAGTATCAATTTTTCACCCAAGCCGATATCGAACCGACCAGAGAATTTCTAGGCTATGAGCCCGAGGTGAGCTTGGAAGAGGGCATCAGGCGCTATTTGCCGGAAATCAAGCGGTTGTTCGAGGAAGAAGTGAGAAGTGCGTAAATTCGCTACCCATTCGCCCAATGTCCTGGTCCTTGGGGATTTGATGATCGATCACTATCTGTGGGGTAAAACGCAGCGTATTTCACCCGAAGCCCCGGTACCGGTCATCGACGTCGAAAAGGAGACGGAAGTGTTGGGAGGCGCCGGGAACGTCGTGAACAATCTACGAGCCTTGGGCGCGCGCGTGCGTGTAATGAGCGTCATCGGCAAAGACGAGGAGGGGCGCAGGCTGCTGGAGATGCTTCAAAAAAACGGTGTCGAAACCGGATTCATTCTCCAAAGCCCTTATCGGCGTACCAGTCGAAAAAGTCGTGTGATCGCTGCCCATCAGCAAGTGGTACGTTTCGATAGCGAAACGAAACAACCGATCGCACCGCCAATGGAATCGGCCCTGATCGATCGATTGGACGATGCGCTCGAGGGGATGGATGTGGTGTTGCTCTCCGATTACGGCAAAGGGG
>CAZORY010000090.1:0-7075 GCA_964582435.1 uncultured Campylobacterales bacterium | reverse complement strand
CGAAAAAATGTTTTTGATCACTTGGCAGCCCTCCTTGCAAGGGACGAACCAGTAGCGGATGGTTTGGGGAGGTCGACGGGAAAAATCGCCATGGATATTTTTACAAGAAACTTTCGGATAATCGATACCGCCGACGAATAGCTGGTTGCATCGGAGGATTCTAATCAGCGAGGCAAAGAGTGCGCTCGATAGGTGAGGGTTGGTCTCCAGTTGCCATTTGGCGTATTCGGAACAGGTCGGGTAGTAGCGGCAGCTTCCAAATCCAAGAAGCGTCAAATATTTCTGATAGAACTTCAGTAATCCAGAAAGGGCTTTCTTGACCATTTTCGCCTTTACTGTCCGAGATCCAACCGTTTGATAGCCCGCCTCAACGCCTTTTGCATGTCGGAAAAAGGCGTCTGCAAAACAGGCGGCTTGGCCACCAGAACGTAATCGCCCGCCTTCATGGAAGGGAGCATCGTAAGAAAGAGCGCGCGAAGCCGTCGTTTGGCCCGGGCTCGCTTGACGGCGTTGCCGATTTTTTTACTGGCAACGAAGCCGACTCTACAGCCTTGTTTCCCCGGTGCCGCGAAGAGGACGAACGACGTATCGTGCCAACGTTTTTTGGCTTTGTAGACGCGATCGAAATCGGCGGCTTTTTTCAGGGAAGTACAACGACTCAGACGGCCAATCGCTTACGACCTTTGGCACGACGTGCGTTGATGATTTTACGACCGTTTTTGGTCTTCATCCGTGCACGGAAACCATGGGTTCGCTTGCGAGGTGTGTTATGCGGTTGATAGGTTCGTTTCATCGATCCGTTCCTTCTATAAAATTTTAGCCCGTTATAATAATTAAAATGTGCTTAATAGCAGTTTAGAAATCCTTTTGATATGATGATATGACGATTAAACGCCAGGAGATGAAACGATGTCCGCAAAAGCTCTACGACAGCTCTTTCACTCGCTCTTACTCACCCTTTTCGTCACCTCCCTTCTAGAGGCCGACGACCATACCTTCCGTTGGACGTTCGACGACACGGCAGCAGGGGCCATATTGTACGATTGGCACCGCGAAGCGACGGGAAGCGACGGCGTGCCGCTGTGGCGTGTCGAACAAATCGATGACGCCCCCTCGCCGCCTCATGCGATCGTGATGGCCCGACCGGCCCAAAAAACGGGGTGGTTCGGTTTTGGAAACTTTTTCAATCTACTGTTTACGGATGTTCCTCAAATGAAAGATGGATCGATATCGGTCGCTTTCAAAGCGATCCACGGCACGATCGACCAAGGGGGCGGTCCTATGTGGCGCGTCAAAGATCGAAACAACTATTATGTGGTCCGATTCAATCCTTTGGAAAACAATTTTCGTCTTTACTACGTCAAATCGGGGCACCGCCACCTAATCGCGAATGCAGATATCCGTCTCAAAGAGGGGTGGCATAGGATCGACGTCACACAACAAGGCACGACGATCCGATGCCGACTCGACGGTCGACTTCTACTGCAAGCGCAGGACGATCACATTCAAGGGGCCGGTGGCGTAGGACTTTGGAGTAAAGCCGACGCCGTCACTGCTTTCGACGACTTTTTGGTCAAGGTCGACCGATGAAAGGGACCAAAGAGTTTTTCATCGGCCTGGTGCTTCTGGTCGCGGCGGCATTGCTTTATCTAGCCTTTCAAAATCAAACGAGGGAAAACGGCTCGATCACCAAGAGCCGACCGACGGTTACCGTCTACGTCTCCGAAGATCGCGTCTTTTCAGAACCCGTACTTCAAGCGTTCGAAAAAACAACAGGCATCAAAGTCCATGCCCTTTACGACACGGAAGAGGCCAAAAGTACCGGTGTCATGAACCGCTTGATCGCCGAAAAATCGCACCCTCACGCCGATGTCTACTGGGCCAACGAACCGATTCGTGCCGAAGTGCTCAAACAGCGGGGCATCGCCGACGTCTACCATGCCCCTCAAGCCGCGGGTATTCCCGATCGTTTCAAGGACAAAGAGGGCTATTGGTGCGGTTTTTCCGCCAGGGCGAGAGTTTTGCTGGTGAAAAAAGGATTGAGCGATCCGCCCGACTCCATCGAAGCCTATCTCGATCCCCGTTACAAAGGACGTGCCGTCATCGCCAATCCCCTCTTCGGCACGACGACCGCCCATATCGCCGCCCTTTTTAGCTATTGGGGCGACGATCGGGCACAAGCCTTTCTAAGAGGTTTGAAGCACAACGACGTCGCATTGGCCACCAGCAACGGCGATAGTGCGGATCTTGTCGCCAAAGGTCGCTACGACTTCGCCCTGGTCGACAGCGACGATGCCATCGCACGTATTCGCCGGGGTGAAAAGGTCGCCATGATCTATCCCGATCAAAAAAAAGATCAAATGGGGCTTTTCCTCGTTCCCAACGCCGTCGTTTTGATCAAGGGAGCGCCCCATCCCGAAAACGCCAAAAAACTGATCGATTTTCTACTCTCCAAAAAAAGTGAAAGGATGCTCGCATTCGCTGATTGCGCCCAAATCCCCCTCCATCCCGACGTCCCCATGCCCCACGACATGAGACCGATCGACACGCTGAAAATCATGCCGGTCGATTACGGCAGGGTCGCTAAAAAGTTGCTGCAGATCCAACCCATCCTGAAACAGTGGACGATGGAGTGACATGGCCCCTTTTTTGCGGTCCGTCATCTGGCTTTGGATATCGTTAGGGCTCGTGCCCGTTCTGTTCGTTCTCTATCACACCTTCCACTTCAACGATCTTGTGACGATCGTTGAGGATTCCACGACCTTCAGGCTGATGATCCATTCGTTCTCGATGGCTTCCCTGGTCACATCGGCGGCCATGGCGATCGGTACGCCACTCGGCTTGCTCTTTGGCAAAACGGACCTACCGGGACGCACGACGCTACTCTTTCTACTTGCCATCCCACTATTGCTACCTACGACGGTCTACGCACTGGCCTGGCGATCGGGATTGGACCTTCTAGGTCTCGATGATGGATGGTTCCAAGGATTTTGGGGGACATCGTTCGTGATGACGATGGCCCTCCTTCCAATCCCGACGCTATTGACGGCCCTTTTCCTCAAAAGTGTGCCGGCCACGCTCGAAGAAGCCGCCTTGCTGAGCACCGGATGGGGGCGGACGATATGGCACGTGACGCTACCCCTCCTACGGCCCGTTCTCATCCTTTCGGCACTGTTGGTCTTCATGCTCTGTCTTGGAGAATTCGGCGTACCGATGTTGTTGCATTACGACGTCTTTTCCGTTGAGAGTTTCACCCGTTTCAGTGCTTTCTACGATATTCATTCCGCGACGGTCGCTGCTCTTCCTCTAGCGATTGCCGCGATGATCCTTGCAGGCAGCGAATCGATACTCTCACGAAAAAGATCGGTCCAGCTTTCGGCCCGCACCCTACGCCACGATGCGTTGATCATCTCTTTAAAACACCCCTTCATGTCTACCGCTATGGCCTCATCGATCGTCTTTTTCACGACACTACTGCCACTGGGTGCGATCGTCGCGACCGTCGGCCGTTGGGACGCTTGGATGGAGGGATGGCAACTGGGTGTGGATGCCTTGGGTCGTTCTCTTGCCCTGGCCTCGGTGGGTGCTTCGTTCGTTCTATTCTTTGGATATTTCATCGGATACGCATTCGCACGCCGCGTCATTCTTGGTATCGCCCTCGTCGATCTCGCGGCCTTTTTTCTCTTTGCGCTGCCCGGTACCGTGTTGGGAATCGCGCTGATCGCTCTTTTCAATCGTCCGGGACTCGATGTGTTGTATGGTTCATGGTGGCTGCCGATCATCGGTTATATCGCCAAATACACCTTACTGAGCGAACGCATATGTACCGCTGCCGTATTGGGTACCCCTCTTTCGATGGAAGATGCGGCGCGGCTGTCGGGTGCAGGATGGTTGGCCAGTTTACGCTACATTTTGCTCCCGATGCATATCAACATTTTGACAGGCGCATGGTTCGTCGCTTTTCTTTTCATTTTACGGGATACGGGGGTGACGATGATCCTCTATCCTCCAGGTGGCGACACGTTGCCGGTACGCCTTTTGACGATGATGGCCAACGGTGCCCCTGCCGTCGTCGCGGCCCTCGCACTCATGACGACCGTTACGGTTCTACTATCGGCCCTATTTTTCACGATGGCCCTACGTCTTCGCACCGGTCGGCGCAAATGATACGTTTCGTAAATGTCACTTATGGGTATGGCGATCGCCTCATTTTAAAAAATTTTCAGATGGAGATCGCAGCCCGAGAGAGGGTGGTTCTCTTAGGCCCCAGCGGTAGCGGTAAAACGACGCTTTTACGACTCGTCGCGGGTTTCGAAGCACCCTGGCAAGGAGAACTCTATATCAAGGAGCGATGCGTCTCATCGGCCCATAAAGTGATCGTTCCGCCCCATCGACGCGGTGTGGGCATGGTCTTTCAAGATCTCGCGTTGTGGCCCCACATGAGTGTGGAAGAGAATATCGCCTTCCCCCTGAAAATGGAAGGTGTCACCGCCCCCCAACGGCGTCGACGAGTGGATGAATTGCTCGTCTTGGTAGGGTTGGAGGGGATGCAACGAAGAATGCCTCACACCCTCTCCGGCGGCGAGAGCCAACGTGTCGCCCTTGCCAGAGCCCTCGCACCGAAGCCGGACATTCTTCTGATGGACGAACCTCTCAGCAGTCTCGATGAAGAACTCGCCGATCGATTGGCACATCAGATCGTGATTTTACAGAAACGATTGGGATTTACGTTACTCTACGTCACCCATCGCCGTCAAGAAGCGGCGATCATCGCGACACGAACCTTTCGTTTTACACCTTACGGAGTGGCGTAGACACCGCGCCAATAGATTAACGTTTCGTTGATCTCGCTTTTAAGAGTCGAAGAGAGTGGTGCACCCTCAAGCAGAGCCTCGTACATGTCGATGAGCTTTTCTCGTACGATAGGAGCCTCCTTTTCGACCGATTCCATACCTTTTTGGATACGCTCTTTCCACCAAAAGGCGCGTGCGTCGGTCGCATTGGCGTCGATCGACCGATAGCGCCGTACGCCCTTCTCGCTCGCATCGAACAGGTACACCAGCAATTCACCGTCTTGCATATCGCAAAACTCGTTATCTATGAAACGCTTCTTCCCATCGTACCCATCGATTCGGGTGAGTGCCGTACGAAACAACTTCTCTTCCCGGCACCGACTACGTATCGTTCGCCATCGATCCAGAACGATCAACGGCACACCGGCCACGGGAGCGGCCCGCTCGGCGAGCTCTGATGGCGATGAATTGTTCTGGAGGGACGTTTCGTTTTCGACGGCCTGTAGAAAATTCCCGAAGGCCTCTTTGCAACCGAAAAATTTCTCACTCAAAAAATCGTCTCTTTTTTTCAAATAGCGATACCGCCTCATCAACTTTTCGTGGCGCGAGCGAAGGGTATTGTCCTCTGTCGCCACCCCACGTGAGCACTCCGATCGACCTACGATCCGATCCACGAAAATTCCGGTTACGAAGGCGAAAAGAAGAGCGGCAACCCAAACGATTCGATCTTTGCCCCTCATCGGCACCCTTTTTCTTCTCATTGTAACGAACCGAGAGCAAAAAAGGCATAAAAAAAGGCGGTGCCGGCCTTTGCCGACACCGCCTGCTCAAAGAGTCGTAGAATTAAGGATTGACGCGAACGACGATTTCGCCGTTTTCCGCATCGAAGAGCACCGTATCTCCTTCTTTGACTTTCTCTTCGAGAATCATCTCCGCAAGACGATCTTCGACCAGTTCATATAGCGCACGTTTCAACGGCCGTGCCCCGTAGACCGGATCGAAACCGGCTTCGGCGATACGCCGTTTCGCCGCGTCCGTGAGCGACGCGGTGATATCGCGCTCTTTGAGTTTCTCTTGGATACCTCTAAAGAGGATATCCACGATCTTCGTAATCGCCGCCTGATCGAGCGGGTTGAAGATGATGATGTCGTCCAAGCGGTTGAGGAATTCGGGCTTGAAGTACATCTTCAGCTCGTCCTTGACCGCCTTTTCCCTATCTTCAGGATCTTTGAACTCCATGATCTTGTCGCTGGCGATGTTGCTCGTTAGGATGATGATCGTATTCCTAAAGTCGACCGTCACCCCTTTGTTGTCGGTCAATCGTCCGTCGTCGAGCACCTGCAACAAGACGTTGAAGACGTCCGGATGGGCTTTTTCGATCTCGTCGAACAAAATGACGCTATAGGGTTTTCTGCGTACCGCCTCGGTCAGCTGTCCACCCTCTTCGTAGCCGACATAGCCCGGAGGCGCACCCACCAAGCGACTGACGGCATGCTTCTCCATATATTCGCTCATATCGATACGGATGAGCGACTTTTCGGTATCGAAGAGAAACTTCGCCAACGTTTTGGCCGTCTGCGTCTTACCTACACCCGTCGGTCCCAGGAAGAGGAAGCTTCCGATGGGGCGGTTGGGTTCGCTAAGGCCCGCTTTGTTGCGTTTGATGGCGCGGGCCACCGCTTTGATCGCAGCCTCTTGGCCGACGACATCTTCGGAGAGCACCTCTTCGACCTTGAGAATCTTCTCTTTTTCGCTTTGGAGCATCTTCGTCACCGGAATCTGTGTCCAGCGGCTGACGATCTTGGCGATCATCTCCTCGTCGACGGCGTTTTTGAGCAGTGTTCCCTCTTTTTGCATTCGCTCCCACTGCGCATCGAGCTCTTTGAGTTTGTTTTCCAACTCCGGAATACGGCCATATTCGATTTCGGCGGCTTTGTTGTAGTCGCCGTTACGTTTGGCCACCTCCGCTTCGTGGCGCAACTTTTCGATCTCGACCTTGATCTGCGCGATCTCGTTGAAGACCTGTTTTTCGGTCTCGAACTGCGCTTCGAGTTTGCGCTTTTTCTCTTCCAGGTCGGCCAACTCTTTTTCGATCTCCGCCAGTCGCTGCTCGTTCTTCTTGGATTCCTCCATCGTCAGCGCCTCTTTTTCGACTTGTAGCCGACTGATTTCGCGCTTGACTTTGGCCAATTCGCTCGGTTCGCTCTCGATCTGCATCTTCAGCTCCGCCGCCGCTTCGTCGATCAGGTCGATCGCCTTGTCGGGCAGATAGCGGTCGGTGA
>CAZORY010000089.1:4552-7117 GCA_964582435.1 uncultured Campylobacterales bacterium | reverse complement strand
GTTTCATCGCCGGAGACGCCGAAATTTTGAAACGCTACATGCGCTACCGAACCTACGTCGGATGCGCCTCGCCCCTCCCCCTTCAGATGGCGGCCGCCGAAGCGTGGAAAGAGCAAAAACATGTCGAAATTTTTCGGGACAAATATCGTGAAAACTTCGCGATCGCCCATCGGATCCTCGGGATCGACGTTCCCGACGCCACTTTTTATATCTGGTTGCCCGTAGATGACGAAATAGCTTTCACGAAAAGACTTTACGAAACGTACAACGTCAAAGTCCTGCCCGGAAGTTTTCTAGGGCGCGAAGGAGCCGGAAAAGGCTACGTACGTATCGCGCTGGTCGAAGATGCGAAACGCACGGAGGACGCATGCCGCCGTATTCAAGCATGTTTAAATACCGAATCGCATTGAACGTACCATAAAATGTTACAATAATGGTATGAACGAAATCATCCGTAAAAATCCTCGCCTGAAGGTGATGCTCAGACAGGTCAAGCCGCTGATCATGAACTATATCGATATGGCGCTCTACGATTACGAGCGCTACGCTCTACCATCCAGTGCCATATTGATTCAGGCCCCTTTGAAGATGCTTCTTACACTGGAGCGTCACACCCGCAAAACCGATATGGTCATGGCGCTGGATCAAAATCTCTTTTTCGTCATCTATCCCAACACTGCGATCGAAAAGGGTAAAATCGCGTTCAACAATATTCTCAAACCTTTCGCCAAAGAGGTTCACGAAGGTGAAATCGCCGCGGCGATCATGGAGATCGGCGAAGAGCGTATTACGCCGGAAGAGATCATCGAACGCCTTATCATCGCGCTCCATCAACCCGTATCCAACGCACGCAACATTCTCGTCGACGCTTCGAAAATCGATTACTGACCGTACTTTTCCAAAAACGCCTTTTCATCGAGGGGCGGGCTGAAGTAATAGCCCTGACACAAGATGGAAGAATCCATGCGACTCAATGTCGTTTTTTGCGCCTCGTTCTCCACGCCTTCCGCGATGACGTTGTATTCGAACTGTCGCGCGATATCCAAAATGGCTCGTACCAACGCCACGTCGTCTTCGTCCGTCAAAATATCTCGCACGAACGATCGGTCTATCTTGATCGTTTCGAAATCGAACTGTTTGAGATAGGACAAGGAGGAGTATCCGGTCCCGAAGTCGTCGATCATGAAACCGATCCCCGCTTCGTTGAAACGGGCGATGGTGAGACGGGCACTGGAGCTCTCCTCCATGAGGGTACTCTCCGTGATTTCGAATTTCAACATCCGTGGATCGATACCCGTCTCTTCCACGATCGTCATCACCTCTTTGTAGAAACCGCGGTGTCGAAATTGCTTGGAACTGAGATTGACGCTGACATAGAAAAAGGGCATACGCCCCGCCTCGTCCCACTTTTTGATCTTCCGACACACCTCTTCGATCACCCACCGTCCGATCTGATGGATCAGTTTCGACTCTTCCGCCAGAGGGATGAATTCGGCAGGAGGCACGAGGGTACCGTCGGCCATACGCCAGCGCAGCAGAGCTTCCGCACCGTAGATTCTATCTCCCACCGGATCGATGATCGGCTGAAATTGCAAAAAGAGCTCGTTTTTGTCGATGGCGTGACGCAATGCGTGCTCCAGCCGAATCGTCCGCTTCAACCGCTCGTCCATCTCCTCTTCGTAAAAACTGGTCAAACCCTGCCCCCGCCGTTTGGCATGGTACATGGCGATATCCGCTTTTCGGAGGATTTCGTCGATCGATTCCTCCTTGCTGAAAATGATGACGGCACCGATACTGGTCGTCATAAAAAGCTGATGGCCTTCGATCTCGAAGGGTTTGGCCAGCGTTTCGTGAATCTTCTGCCCGATCCGCCAGGCATGGTCGATACTCTCTTTCGCATCCTTGGAAATCATGGGAAGGAAAATGATGAATTCGTCACCGCCAAGACGACAGACCGTATCGCTCGCTCGTAGAACCTTCTGAAGTCGTATCGCCGTCTCTTTCAGCAGTTCGTCCCCTACTTTGTGGCCATAGGTGTCGTTGATATGTTTGAAACGATCCAAATCGAGAAAAAAGAGTGATGAGTAGTACTTCTCCCTCGCCGATTGGGCGATCTGAAGCGTGAAGCGATCTTCGAGAAGTTTGCGGTTTGGCAGCCCCGTAAGATTGTCGTGAAACGCCAAAAACTCGGCCTTTTGCATCGCCAAGTGTTCCGAAGATTTGTCCTGCATGACGCCCAATCCGCCGATCAAATGTCCCGACTCGTCCAGAAGGGGGACGAACACGATCAAAATCCAGAGCTCTTTGTCACTGAGAGTCGCCATATAAGGTCCTTCGTATCGGACCGTTTTGCGATCTTCCAAGACTCTTTTGATATTCGTCACCGGCCGCTGATCTTTGAGCTTCAAAAGGTTCAGACCGACCAATTCCTCTTTCGAAACGCCGATTTGATCGGTCAACGCTTTGTTACAATCACGAATCCGATACGTGGTATCGAAATAGAAGATACCGACAGGTGCCTGTTCATAAATCAGATCGAGGCGGTTTTTCAATTCTGCCAACTCT
>CAZORY010000089.1:0-4452 GCA_964582435.1 uncultured Campylobacterales bacterium | reverse complement strand
CCCTCGGGAAAGAAGAGAAACGTCGCGATGGACCATAAAAGGGCCATCATCAACGCTTCGATCCTAAAACGTCTGTATCGATCCTCCAAAGACCCAAATCCGCCGTATAGACAACCTCGAAAGGAGTGGTAAGTGCGCTCTGCCGCGAGCAAAAAAACGGCTACGTACCATCCGATCATCGTCACGTGTTGGACGAACGGCCAAAGAAAAAGGAGCAACCCTGTCGCCACCACCAGCGTCGCGGTCATCGTCACCGGCACTTTGGTACATAGGGTCATCAACACCTGTTCTCGAAGAAAACGGTGAAAAATATCGGACTCTTCACTCTTTCCAAAGAGTCGATCCGTAATTTTTCTTATCAAATCCATCGATCTCCCAATCGTTCGCGCTTCGATGCGCCAATGTTGCGTTATGGGTTCGTTTCAGTCTACGACAATTTTTCTTTCATATTCATAAGGGCATTTTCGAAAGGCTATCCCACCCAACGAATACCCTTGTGCTCGTGCCAATGTCACACGATAGGTCTACGTCTAAAGCTCCACCACCGTCGCACCGAAGCCCCCCATGTGCTGAGGCGCATCGGCAAAACTTTTGACGCTTGGATGCTTTTTGAGAAACTCTCTGACCGCATGGGCCAGGCGTCCGGTGCCGATACCGTGATAGACCAACACTTCATCGAAGCCCGCCAGTAGCGCATCGGAGAGAAATTTGTCCAACTTCTCGATCGCCTCTTCGGCCCGTAATCCGTGGAGATCGAGTTTGACCGAAGCGGTCGCTTTTTCGCGTACCACTTTGACGTCGACTCGGCGTTTGGGTGTTTGGGGGACTTTGCCAGAGTGTTTGAGATCGGCCAATGGGACGCGCAGTTTCATCCCCTCGTCCGTTTCGATCATCGCCTCTTTGGCTTTGAGCGATCGTATCACACCCCGCTGTTTACGATATTTGACCCGATCGCCCACTTTGAACGCCTCCTTGCGTGCCGGTGTTTCGATTTTGGCCCGCCGCGCCTTTTTGTGGGCTTCGTTGAGGCGCCTGTGAATGGCGGGAGCCTCCTTTTCTCTCAAAGCGGCCCGCGCCTCCTTGGTCGCCTCTTCGAAAATCGCCTCGAGCTCTCTTTTTTTGGCCATCAAAGCGCTCTCCATCGTATCGCCAAGCTCTTTGTAGCGTGCCCTTTCTTTGGCGAGTCGTTCGATCTCTCTCTCAAGGGATGCGCGCTTTTTGCGCAACTCCATCTCCAGCGTGCTGGAGCGCTCGATGAGCTCGTTGAGCCGCTCTTTGTCCTCCCCGTACTCCTGCCTGGCGCGCTGCACGATATTGCGGGGCACACCATAACGTTCGGCGGTTTCGAAAGCGTAACTCTTGCCGATGATCCCTTGCAAAAAGGTGTAGGTGGGGCTTTGGCGCTTTTCATCGTAGACGGCCGCCACCAACTCCACCCGGTCGTCACCCGCCATCATCGCCGCCAAACGCTTGTGGTGAGTGGTGACGACCACTTTGATACCCCGCTCGATCAGCGCCTCGATCATCACTTTGAATAGGCTCGCCGCTTCGTCGCTGTCGGTCCCCAGCTCGATCTCGTCCACCCCCACCAATACGTTGCGTTCACCGAAAAGGCGTGAAAACTGTCGCATTCGCCCGGCGAAAGTGGAGATGTCGTGGGAGACGTTTTGAGGGTCTTCGATGATCGCTTCGATCGTTTTGAAACTGCCGATGTGGGTTTTGACGCCGTTACACCGCATCGGGAGCAGATATTTGGCCAACCAGGCGGCCGAAAGGATCGATTTGAGAAGCATCGTCTTACCCCCGGCGTTGACACCCGTGATCATCAGTACCGGCTTGCTGAAATCTATCGAAACGGGCTTGGGATGGCTAAGGGCGGGATGGGCGAAGTCGCTTAGCACGATGCGATCGTCGTTTTTGGGCGCGACGAAGCTCAGATCACCGAAGCGGGCCATCTGGACTCTGGCTTGGTAATGGTCGAATCGGTCGAACGCTTTGTCGATGAAGCGTAGAAATTTGAGCCATTGGCCAAGCGTCAGGCTGATCTTTTTGGCCATCTCGTAGCGCACCTCTTCCAAGCGGCTGACGATCCCCGACTCTTTCTCTTTGAGTTTGGCCAGACTCTCTGGGATCACATAGAAAAAGCCGGCCGACGTGCGACCGATGACGGTCGCTTTGAGCACATGGTTGAAGCCACCACGCACCAAGAGCGCCTCCTCCCCGTTGACGAAGTGGATCTGCCGATCCACCAGATAGCCGGCCAGTTTTTGGCTACCGAGCATCCTCGAGAGTGTCGAGCGAATCGTTTCACGGTTTTGCGCCAACGCGGCCTTGAGCGATGCCAACCGCTCGTCGACGCTATCGCGCAACTCTCCCTCTTCGTCGAACATCCCCTCGATCTGTGCGATGGGTTCGGGGATTTTAATCTGTGCGACCCACTCGCCCACGACGTTTTCGAGCTTCAAAGATTCGAGATAGAGAAAATACCGCACGATCCGAACGATCGAGAAAATCTCCTCCAATCTCAAGACACCCTGTTTGGAGAGCTTCATCCACCACCCTTCCATGACCGGCACGTGGGGCGGTTCTTTGAAATCCACCTCTTCCAGCGCTTCGATAAAACGAAGGTGTGCGCCCCGATCCCCCTCCATGAATAGCGGTTTGGGCCGCGCCAAAAGGGCCTCGAACCGCTCCACGTATCCACGCAGATCCAACCGATCGATCAACGTCTCTTTCATCGATTCTCTTTCCCCCATCCCCCGCCACCGGGGGTTTCGATCACTATTCGATCGCCGGCTCCCACTCTCACGCCCACTTTGGAAGGGAGTCTGAAAAGCTCTTCGCCGCGTATCAAAACGTTGCGTCCTTTGGCACCGGCGCCACCTCCATGTAGACCGAAGGGTGCGAAAACCCGCCGCTCGCTGATGATATTCACATCCATCTCCTCCAAAAATCGATAGATTCGCACCACACCGTCACCTCCACGCATCAGGCCATCTCCTCCGCTGTCGGGCCGCAGAGAAAAACGCTCGATCACGATCGGATATCGCCGTTCCAAAATTTCGACATCGGTGATCCTGGTGTTGGTCATATGGGTATGTACCCCCGATGCGCCAGGTGCTCGAGGCGTCGCCCCGGCTCCACCGGCGATCGTTTCGTAATAGCCGAAGGATTCGTTGCCGAAAAGGATATTGTTCATACAGCCTTGACTGGCGGCGGCTTGTCCCAAGAGGCCCAAAATCAGATCGACGATCCGTTGCGACGTCGTGACATTGCCAGCCGCCACGGCCGCTCGGGGAGACGGTGCAAGCAAGGAACCGGGACGCGTGCGGATCGTCACGGGTGCCAGCAACCCGTCGTTGAGAGGCAGATCGCGCCCCACCATCACTCGAATCGCATACAAAACGGCCGATCGCACGATCGCGTAAGGCGTGTTTTGATTGCCGAAGCTCTGCAACGAACTCTCACGAAAATCGAAGATCGCGCCACCTTCACGATCGATCGTGATCTTCAGCGCGATCTCTTCCCCGCCATCCAGATAGTCGCTCCCGGCCGCTTCGCCGGGCCCCATCGTGCGGAAAAAGTCTCGCACCGCCCCTTCGCTGACGGCGACGATACGATCGAAATAGTCGGCCACCCGATCGGCTCCGCTTTGGGCGATCAAGGCCCGCACCTGTCGAATCCCCTCTACATTGGCGGCGATCTGGGCTCGAAGATCGCTGAGATTCTCCTCGACCGCCCGTGCCCCCGCGCGCTCCAACAGCTCACGAATACGCCCTTCCTCGAATCGACCGTCGTCGACGAGTGCGAAGGCTTCGATCAACGCCCCCTCCTCCTCGATCGCATGGGAAAAAGGAGGAATCGAACCCGGTACCACGCCTCCGATATCGGCATGATGGCCACGCGATGCGACCCAAAAACGCACCTCGCCATCTGCGACGCAGGGTGCGACGACGGTAATGTCCGGCAGGTGAGATCCCCCTTCGTAAGGGGCGTTGGTAACGAACTGCATGCCATCTTCGAAAGCATCGAACTTTTCGATGATCGCCTGCACCACGCTGCTCATCGAGCCTAGATGGACGGGGATATGGGGGGCATTGGCGATCAACGCCCCTTGGGGATCGAAAATGGCGCACGAAAAGTCGAGCCGCTCTTTGATATTGGTGGAAACGGCACTTTTTCGCAACATATCCCCCATCCTCGAAGCGGCGAAATGAAAACGATGGTGCAGCAGCGTCACTTGCGCATCTTCACTGCGAGTCGCCTCGTCGCATGGGGGCACGTCGATATGAATCCCCCCATGGCGATCGATCGTCGCCACGGCTGTGGGCGGCAAGAAAATCGTCGAACCCTCCTGCACCAGCAACGCGGGTCCTTCGATGCTCGCATCGCTTCCAAGAGCGGCGACGTCGTAGATCGCCCCTTCGTACCACTCGTTGTCGTAAAAGATCG
>CAZORY010000088.1:5825-7119 GCA_964582435.1 uncultured Campylobacterales bacterium | reverse complement strand
TGCTCCACTTTGGAAGGGTCGTTCCACAAAATGGCCGCGCACCCTTCGGGCGAAATGACGCTGAAAACCGAATATCGCATCATCGCCAAACGATCGGCGACTCCGATCGCGAGGGCACCGCCGCTACCCCCTTCTCCGATGACGATCGACACGGTGATCGTATCCAAGCGACTCAGCTCCAACAGATTTCTGGCGATCGCTTCACTCTGCCCGCGCTCTTCCGCGCCCAGCCCCGGATAGGCGCCAGGCGTGTCGATGAGCATCAGAATCGGTAAGCCGAACTTTTCGGCAAGTTTCGCCGCACGCAGCGCTTTGCGATACCCTTCGGGATGGGGCATTCCGAAGTTGCGCTTGATCTTGTTTTTCGTGCCGCGCCCTTTCTGTTCACCGATCACCAAGCACTTTTCGTCACCGATATAACCCAGATAGCAGATGATCGCGGGATCGTCGCGGTAGGTCCGATCCCCATGAATCTCGATCGCATCCCGCATCAGAAGCCGGATATAATCGAGCGCATATGGGCGGTCTGGATGTCGGGCGAGTTGGAGTTTTTGATAATCCGAGAGATTTTTGTAGACTTTGGCGAGCTCTTTTTCCAAATCCTTTTCGAGGATGGCGACCGCTTCGGTATCGCCCCGTACCTTCGCCGAAGCGATCTCGTCTTCGATCTCTTTGAGTTTCTCTTCGAACGGAAGGTAGGTGGCCAACGTCAGACCTTTTTGAAAACGACGACACCGTTCGTGCCGCCGAAGCCGAAGGAGTTGCTCATCGCCACGTCGATCATCGCTTCCCTGGCTTCGTTGGGCACGTAGTCTAGATCGCAGTCGGGATCGGGTGTTTCGTAGTTGATCGTCGGCGGCATCACGCCATCGCGCATCGCCAGGAGCGTCACGACCGCTTCGATCGCACCGGCGGCTCCTAAGCAGTGGGCCGTCTGCCCTTTCGTGGAGCTGACGGGTGGGCAGTTCTCTTTGCCGCCGAAGAGTTTCTTGAGGGCCATCGTTTCATACCAATCGTTGTATTTGGTACTGGTTCCGTGGGCATTCACATAATCGACTTTCGGATGTCCAGCCATCGTGAGGGCGGCCTTCATCGCCCGATAGGCCCCCTCTCCTTCCGGTGCGGGCGTCGTGATATGGTTGGCGTCTCCACTCTCTCCGAAACCGATCAATTCCGCATAGATGTTGGCACCTCGGGCTTTCGCCGCTTCGTACTCTTCGAGGATGAGCGCACCCGATCCCTCACCCATGACAAACCCGCCCCGATCGGCGTCGAACGGGCGAGAAGCTTTCTG
>CAZORY010000088.1:0-5725 GCA_964582435.1 uncultured Campylobacterales bacterium | reverse complement strand
GGGCCGCGCTCGTGTAGAACGACCGCGTTTTTCTCGATCGCACCCAATCCACCGATCCCCGAGGCACACGATATGCCGAACCGCTCTCGATCGACCGATGCGTCGATTCCAGCGTCCATCATCGCCTCTTGGGCCGCTTTGAGGCCGAAATGGATGAAGCGATCGGCTTTTTTCACCTCTTTGGGGTCCATCACGGATTTGGGGTCGAAATCTTTCACTTCCGCCGCGATCTGTACGCTAAAGGCGCTCGCGTCGAACAAAGTAATTCTTTCAATGCCACATTGGCCTTCAAGAATGGCTTTAAAAGAACTCTCTTTATCGTGTCCTACCGCGCTGATCATCCCAAGTCCGGTGACTACCACTCGCCTCACACCATCTCCTTCACGCTTTTGTATCTACGACTTCTCCCGCACTCGTGCGGGAGACAGCTTATTTATGCTCTTCGATATATTTGACCGCGTCGCCGACGGTTTGGATCTTTTCCGCTTCGTCATCGGGAATTTCGATGCCGAATTTCTCTTCCAATGCCATGACCAGTTCGACTACATCGAGGCTATCCGCACCCAAGTCTTCGACGAATTTGGACTCCATTTTCACTTCGTCGGGATTGACGTTGAGCTGCTCTACAACCACCTCTTTCACGTCGTCAAATATTGCCATAACAGTCTCCTTTTTGAATGAATTGCATAATGGTAGCAAAAAAAAGTTTAAATGAAATAGTCATCGGCCATCCCTTTTTCGAGAGGCTCGCCATTTGGGCTGCGTGGCATAGGGCCATCGAACGATTCGATCCCGCACGGATCAAACTCGTTACGCTCCAAAGGCTTGGCGGCAAGAGATCCGACGGGAAGCCCGTCCGATTCACGCCATGTTCATGCCGCCATTGACTTTGAGGGTCTCGCCGGTCACGTAGCTGGCTTGATCGCTGAGCAAAAAGGCGATCGCCTCGGCCACCTCTTTGGGCTGGCCGAAACGTCCCAGAGGGATTCGATCGACGAAAGCCTGCTTGATCTCCTCTTTGAGGGCATCGGTCATATCGGTGGCGATGAAGCCGGGGGTGACGGCGTTGAATCGGATATTTCTAGCAGCACCCTCCAAGGCGAAGCTTTTGGTCATCGCGACGAGCCCTCCTTTGGAGGCACTGTAGTTGGTCTGGCCGGCGTTACCTGTCTCAGCGACGATCGAAGAGACGTTGACGACGGCGCCGAAGCGTTTTTTTCCCATCGTTTTGATCGCTTCACGGCAGCCGACGAACGCGGAGGTGAGATTGGCACGGATCACCGCTTCGAACTCTTCGGCTTTCATCCGCATCGCCAGTTTGTCTTTGGTGATGCCGGCGTTGTTGACGAGATAGCTCAGTTCTCCGTCACTGTCGACGATCGTTTTGATCGCTTCCACGAAAGCCGTCTCGTCGCTCACGTCGAAACCGATCACCGCCGCCTCACCACCGGCCGCTTCGATGGCGGCCTTTACTTCATCGGCCGCTTCGGCCCCGCTTCGATAGTTGATCCATACCTTCAGACCGTAACCGGCCAACACCTTCGCGATTTCGGCACCAATTCCCCGACTCGCACCCGTTACCAACACATTTTTTCCACTAAAACGCACAACGACTCCTTTCAATCATCTAAAATTCACGACGAATCTTGCAGCGATCGACGTTTTCACTCACACCAACGGTTCGTCCATCTCCTCCGGAATGGGAAGATCCATCAGCTTCAGAACCGTCGGGGCGATATTGTTCAAAGCCCCCGGTTTGACCTCGGTGACGCCGGGCGCTTTGACGAAACACCAAACGTCGCCGACGGTGTGGTTGGTCAAAACTTTGCCGTTTTCGTCCATCATCTCTTCGCAATTGCCGTGATCGGAAGTGAGTACGACGCGATAATCTTTTTCATCGGCTTTGGCGAAAATCCGCCCAAGCTCTCGATCGACCGCTTCGACCGCTTTGATCGCCGCTTCGTAGTTACCGGTGTGGCCCACCATATCACCGTTGGCGAAGTTGACGACGATGAAATCGTAGCCTTCGTCCATCGCCGTCAATACCGCATCGCCCACTTGAGGCGCGCTCATTTCCGGTTGCATATCGTAGGTCTTGACCTTGGGGCTGGGGATGAGTACCCGCGATTCGTTGACGACCGGCTCTTCGACACCCCCGTTGAAAAAGAAGGTGACATGGGCGTATTTTTCGGTCTCGGCTGTATGCAGCTGCGTCAGCCCCGCATTGGCGATCACTTCGGCCAACGTGTTTTCGGGGATCTCTTTTTTGAAAAGAACGGGATAATCGAAACTTTTGTCGTATTCGGTCATCGTCGCGATCGAAACGTCGAGCGGTTTTCGCTCGAACTTGTCGAAATGGGGATCGCCGATAGCGGTGACGATTTCACGCATCCGATCGCTGCGGAAATTGGTGAACAAAACGGCATCCCCGTCCCTCATCCCTCGATACTCGCCGAAAGCCACGGGTTCGATGAATTCGTCGGTCACGTTTTTGGCGTAGCTGGCTTTGACGTAATCCATCGGTGAAAGATCGCTTCTAGGCGTCGCTTCGACGATCGCTCGGTATCCCTTTTCGATCCTCTCCCAGCGCTGATCCCGATCCATCGTGTAAAATCGCCCACCAAGCGTTGCGATCGTCACCCGATCACCCAACGCTTCGTCGATCTTGGCCAGATAGGTCGGTGCCGACGTCGGTGAGACGTCCCGTCCATCGGTGATCAAATGCAAAACGACCTCTTTGCCCGCTTCCAAACCGATCTTGGCCAAGCCGATCGTATGGTCGATATGCGAATGCACGCCCCCATCGCTCATCAAACCCACCAGATGTAGACGATCGCTTCGGGCCATCAAATCTTGAAGGACCGGGTTGGACGCCAAGCGGCCCTCTTGAAGGGCCAGGGATATCTTCACGAGATCCTGATAGAGCACCCGGCCACTGCCGATCGTCATGTGACCTACTTCCGAGTTGCCCATCTGCCCTTCGGGCAACCCTACGTGAAGGCCGTAGGTATGGATCAGTGCGTGGGGAACTTCCCGAAACAAGCGATCGTAGGTCGGCTTCTTCGCCGCTTCGAAAGCGTTGGCCTTGGCATGGGGCTTGTAACCGATGCCGTCCGTGATGATCAAAACCGTCTTATGCATCCTATCGTCTCCTCGTTTACGAATCATCGAACATTCGATCGATCTCCCATCCGCGATCGGTCATGAGAGGTTCATCTTCCTTCGCTCGGGAGTTGCAAACATTAATCGTCATTTATGCCCGACTATAATAAAATACGCCTTTTAAAGTACTAAATTTTTCACGACAGGTGCCAAAACATATGCTCTATTGGTTCTATCGCCATCTGGATGTCAATCTTTTTCAATATATCACGGTTCGGGCCGGTTTCGCTTTCTTCATCGCTTTCGTTCTCACCATCTATCTGATGCCCCTTTATATCCGGTGGGCCAAAGGGAAAAAAGCGAGCCAACCCATCAACAAATTCGTCCCCAAAGCCCATCTGAAAAAGCGGGATACGCCGACGATGGGCGGTGTCGTTTTCATCTTCGCCACCGTGATCGCCACCCTACTAAGCGCCAAACTCAACAATCCATACGTCGTCGGCGCGCTCCTGACCCTACTCGCCTTCTGCCTCATCGGCTACAAAGACGATTACGGCAAAGTCGCTTCCGGCAACAATCTCGAAGGTTTGAGTGCTCGAAGGAAATTTCTCCTACAAATGGCGGTCGGTGTGGCGCTCTCTTTGTATCTGATCGTTTATGTCCATTTCGACACCCATTTTTACATTCCCTTCGTCAAATTCCCCCTTTTCGATTGGCAGTGGGGTGCGATTCTCTTCTGGCCGCTCGTCCTCGTCGCCGCATCCAACGCCGTCAACCTCACCGACGGACTCGACGGACTGGCGACGGTCCCCTCCATCTTCGCTCTCTTCACCCTAGGTGTGATCGTCTACATTACCGGTAACGCAGTATTGAGCAACTATCTCCTCTGGCCCAAAATCATCGGCGTCGGCGAAGTAACGATCGTCGCCTCGGCACTGATCGGCGCGTTGATCGGTTTTTTGTGGTACAACTGCAATCCGGCCGAAGTTTTCATGGGTGATAGCGGAAGCCTTTCGGTCGGCGCGTTTTTGGGCTATATGGCGATTCTTGGAAAGAGCGAAATCTTGTTGATTCTCATCGGGGCCATCTTCGTCATCGAAACGGTATCGGTCATCGCGCAGGTGGGCAGTTACAAACTAAGAGGCAAACGGATCTTTTTGATGGCGCCGATTCACCACCATTTCGAAATGAAGCAGTGGGCGGAGAATAAAATTATCGTGCGCTTTTGGATCATCGCTTTCATCGCCAACCTATTGGCACTCATCACCCTCAAGATCCGATGATGCGAATCTCTCTTTTTGGGTACGGCCGAACGACCCGGGCGATCGCCAGGCGTCTGGGGGTTTGCACCTTTTACGACGATCGCGTCGTGGTACCCCATCGAGACAACGAAGGCCACTTCCTGCTGCCCCCCTCCCTGTTCGACCCGGACCGAAGCGATATGGAGATTCCCAGCCCGGGCATCCCTCCCAGCCATCCGTTGATCGCCAAAGCTCGCCACCTCATCAGCGAATACGACCTTTTTCTAGGGGATAGGGCATCTCCTCTTTTTCTCTCCTCTTCACGGCCCTATACCATCTGGATCTCCGGCACCAACGGTAAGACGACGACGACACGAATGATCACGCACTTGCTGGCCCATCGAGGCGCGGTCAGTGGCGGCAACATCGGCACGCCGTTGGCCGACATGGAGACGACGAAACCTATTTGGGTACTGGAGACCAGCTCTTTCACGCTCCACTATACCCGGTATGCCAGACCCGATCTCTATCTGCTCCTACCCGTCACACCCGATCATCTCTCCTGGCATGGGGGAGAGGCTGCATATCTGGCGGCCAAACTCAAACCCCTCGCTGCGATGAAAGAAGGCCAAGGGATCCTCCTGCCGCAATCTTTGGCCGACACGCCGAGCGAGGGCTTCAAGATCGGTTACGATAGCTATGAACGTATCGCCCACTATTTCGGTATCGATTGCGGCCGTATTCCTTTCGAAGGCATATTCGCCCTCGATGCCGTTTTGGCGTTGGGGGTGACGAAAATCCTTTTCGACGAAGTCGATTACGACCGGCTCGCCACGTTCCGCCTCGATCCCCACCGGCAGGAACGTTTCTACGACGCCAAAGGGCGGCTCTGGATCGACGATTCGAAAGCGACCAATCTCGACGCCACGATTCAAGCGCTGGCACCTCATCGCGACAAAAAGATCCACTTGATTCTAGGCGGCGACGACAAAGGGGTGGACCTCACGCCACTTTTCGATGCGCTGAAAGGTTACGACGTCATCCTCTACGCCATCGGTGCGAATAGCGAGAGATTGTCCGAGCTGGCCCGACGATACGATCTACCGCTCCATCGATGCCACACCCTCGACCAGGCGGTCGAAAGGATCGACGCCTTACACGATGCCCACAGCGTCGCCCTTCTCTCACCGGCTGCCGCCAGTCTCGACCAGTTCGCATCGTATGCCGAACGGGGCGATCGTTTCAAGGAATTTGTCAGCGAACTTTAAGCACGAAACTCCTATAATTTCGCCCTACAAGCACCGGCCAGATAGCTCAGTCGGTAGAGCAGCAGACTGAAAATCTGCGTGTCGGCAGTTCGATTCTGCCTCTGGCCACCACCT
>CAZORY010000087.1:0-7262 GCA_964582435.1 uncultured Campylobacterales bacterium | reverse complement strand
CTTCTGGGCTCCACGCCTCCCAACCCCGTGATAGCGGCCTTTTTGGAAGGTGAATGGAGCAATAAACAGATCGTCAATATTTTTTTGGTATAATACGGCGCACATTTGGCAGGGTGCCTCTGTAAACAGACTGGCTGGCCTGTTTGCAGAGGTACCCTATTTTTAAATTCATAACGGAGGAACCTATGGCTAAGGAAAAATTCGAACGAACCAAGCCGCACGTTAACATCGGTACCATCGGTCACGTCGACCATGGTAAAACTACGCTGACCGCAGCGATCACTGCCGTTCTCGCGACCAAAGGCGAAGCGGAGTTGATGGACTACGATCAGATCGACAACGCACCTGAAGAGCGTGAGCGCGGTATTACAATCGCGACGTCGCACGTCGAGTACGAAACGGACAAGCGTCACTACGCGCACGTCGACTGCCCCGGTCACGCCGACTACGTCAAAAACATGATCACCGGTGCCGCACAGATGGACGGCGCAATTCTCGTCGTTTCCGCTGCGGATGGCCCGATGCCTCAGACTCGCGAACACATCCTTCTGGCTCGCCAGGTCGGTGTACCTTACATCGTCGTATTCTTGAACAAAGTCGATATGGTCGATGACGAAGAGCTTCTCGAACTGGTCGAAATGGAAGTTCGCGAACTTCTCAGCGAGTACGACTTCCCCGGTGACGATACACCTGTCATCGCCGGTTCAGCACTCAAAGCGTTGGAAGAAGCCAAAAGCGGTACGCTTGGCGAGTGGAGCGAAAAGATCCTCGAGTTGATGGATGCGATCGACGAGTACATTCCGACTCCCGAGCGTGACACGGAAAAAGACTTCCTTATGCCGATCGAAGACGTCTTCTCCATCTCCGGCCGTGGTACGGTCGTGACAGGTCGTATCGAGCGCGGTAAAGTCTGCGTCGGTGACGAAATCGAGATCGTCGGTATCCGCGACACGCAAAAAACGACCGTCACCGGTGTCGAAATGTTCCGTAAAGAGATGGATTGCGGTGAAGCCGGTGACAACGTCGGTGTTTTGCTTCGCGGTACGAAAAAAGAGGATGTCGAGCGTGGTATGGTCCTTTGTAAACCCGGCTCCATTACGCCTCATACGAAATTCGAAGCTGAAATCTACGTCCTGACCAAAGAGGAAGGTGGACGCCATACGCCGTTCTTCAACGGATATCGCCCGCAATTCTACGTCCGTACGACCGACGTGACCGGTGCCATCACGCTGCCCGAAGGTACGGAGATGGTTATGCCTGGCGACAACGTCAAGATTACGGCGGAACTGATCGCACCGATCGCTCTGGAAGAGGGTACGCGCTTCGCGATCCGCGAAGGTGGTCGCACCGTCGGTGCCGGTGTCGTTTCCAAAATCATCGAGTAATCATTTTCAGGAAGGGCCGTGAGAAGCGGCCTTTTCGACCTGAAGGACACAAAGAATGCGAATCAAAATCGGACTGAAATGTAGCGAGTGTGGCGAAATCAACTACTCGACGACGAAGAACTCCAAGACTCATACCGAGAAGTTTGAGACGAGAAAACATTGTCCTCGCTGCAACAAACATACACTTCATAAAGAGGTGAAACTTAAAAGCTAACCCGTTCTACGGGTCGGCTTTTTGGATAGGGCAGTAGCTCCAATGGTAGAGCAACGGTCTCCAAAACCGTAGGTTGTGGGTTCGAGTCCCTCCTGCCCTGCCAGACTCAAGGAATCAAATCATGGAAAAACTGATCAACTATGTCAACCATGCAAAAATAGAATTGTCTAAAGTTATTTTTCCCACCAAGTTGCAGGTTCGACAAGCATTTTTTGCCGTGTTCGTCGTCGTGACGGTCGTATCGCTCTTTTTGGCGTTGGTCGATTTGATCATGTCGTCACTGCTGTCGGCATTGATATAAAAGGTAGTATGATGGCAACGAAATGGTATGCGATCCAAACCCATGCAGGAAGTGAAAGAAGCGTTAAAAACGCGATAGAGACGATGGCGGAACAGCTAGGCCTGCAGGATAGGATCGAAGAGGTCGTCGTACCTACCGAGGACGTGATCGAAGTCAAGAACGGGAAAAAGAAGATTAGCGAACGCTCGTTGTATCCAGGCTACGTGTTCGCGAAGATGGATTTGGATACAGATCTGTGGCACAAGATCCAATCTCTTCCCAAAGTCTCTCGCTTCATCGGTGAATCGAAGAAGCCGACACCGCTGAACGAGAAGGATGTCCAGAATATTCTGGACAAAGTACAAAATCGAGCGGCTCCGAAGCCGAAGATCTCCTTCGAACCGGGTGAGATGGTACGGATCATCGACGGTCCTTTCGCCAACTTCACCGGAATGGTCGAAGAGTACGATCTCGAGCATGGCAAATTGAAGCTCAATGTCTCCATCTTCGGCCGTAGCACGCCGGTGGAAATTCTCTACTCGCAAGTCGAGAAAATCATTTAACCCAACTCAAAGAAGGATATGCAATGGCAAAAAAAGTTGTCGACGAATTCAAATTGCAAATTCCTGCCGGGAAGGCGAATCCGTCTCCTCCGGTAGGTCCTGCGCTTGGACAGCGTGGTGTGAATATCATGGAGTTTTGTAAAGCGTTCAATGAAAAGACGAAAGATATGATGGGATACAACATTCCCGTGGTCATCACCGTCTATTCCGATCGTAGCTTCACGTTCATCACGAAAAAGCCTCCGGTGACCGACTTGATCAAAAAAGAGATCGGATTGCAAAAAGGGAGCGACAACCCGCTGAAGAACAAAGTGGGCAAGATCACCCGTGAGCAGATCATGAACATCGTCAAGACGAAGATGGACGATCTGAACGCTCATGACGAAGAGGCCGCTGCGAAAATTATCGAGGGAAGCTGCCGAAGCATGGGAGTCGAGGTCGTCGACTAATCGATCTTCACCGCAAGATCTAAAAGACGCGGTAGCAAAAAAAATTTGCGGAGATAACAGAATGGCTAAAAAAGTTTCAAAAAGAGTACAAAAACTACTCGAAAAGATAGATACGAACAAAAACTACTCGATCGACGAGGCCACCAAGCTGGTCAAAGAGCTTCAATCGGTGAAATTCGACGAAACCGTCGAAGTAGCCATGCGTCTAAACGTCGATCCCCGACATGCGGATCAGATGGTGCGAGGTGCCGTCGTACTTCCCCACGGCACGGGCAAAAAGGTGCGGGTCGCCGTTTTCGCCAAAGGCGCGAAAGCCGACGAAGCCAAAGAAGCCGGTGCGGATATCGTCGGTGCGGAAGATCTTGTCGAACAGATCCAAAACGGAAACCTCGATTTCGATATCGTCATCGCGACACCCGATATGATGGGGCAAGTCGGTAAAATCGGTCGTATCCTTGGCCCTAAAGGTTTGATGCCGAACCCTAAAACCGGCACCGTGACGATGGACGTGGCACAAGCGGTCAAAAATGCCAAAGGCGGCCAAGTCAATTTCCGTGTCGACAAAAAAGGGAACATCCATGCCGGTATCGGCAAGGCGAGTTTCACGGCCGAGCAGTTGGCGGACAATCTTAGAACGTTCGTCGCTGCGATCAATCGCCAAAAACCTGCCGCCGCGAAAGGTCGGTATATCCAGAATGCGACACTCTCGCTCACGATGAGCCCTTCCATCAAACTCGATACCAACGAACTGATGGAGATCAAGTAAGCGTTCGAGCGCTTTATCTTAGACTGGAGATAGTTAGGGGCCTTGCGCTTAAACGGCTTTGCCGCCCTTCTTGAAGTCTCGGTCGGAAAGGAGGAACCATGACCCGAAGCGAAAAAGAACAGCTGGTCGAAATGCTGACCGAAGCGTTCAAGGAAGCCAAATGTGTCGTCATCGTCGATTTCAAAGGCATGACGGTCAAAGAGATGGAAGGTTTCCGGAAACTCGGTTACGAAGCTGGTCTCGGCGCTCGTGTCGTCAAGAACACGCTGGCTTCTCTCGCGTTCAAAAACGCGGGAGTCGAAGGCGTGGAGCTTGTCGATACGAACATGGCCGTATGGGGCGACGATCCGATCGCTACGGCGAAAACGGTCGCCAAATACGCCAAAGAAAACGACAAGTTCGTTATCAAAGGCGGCGTCATCGATCACGAAGCCGTCGATGCGGCGAAGATCGTCGAATACAGCAAACTGGCCGGTCGCGAAGAATTGCTGGGTATGCTTCTGTCCGTTTGGACGGCACCTTTGCGCAACTTCGCCGCAGGACTCGATGCCTTGGCACGAAAAAAAGAAGAAGAGGCCGCCTAAGCCTCGCTCAATATTACAAAACTATCTCAACAGGAGAGAAAGATGGCAATCACGAAAGAAGAACTGTTCGAATATATCGAAGGTCTGTCTGTGCTCGAACTCAACGAGCTTGTCAAAGAGTTTGAAGAGCGCTTCGGTGTCTCCGCGACTCCTATGGTCGTAGCCGGTGCCGCTGGCGGTGAAGCGGGCGGTGCCGCCGAAGAAAAAACCGAATTCGACGTCGTTCTTACCAGCCCCGGTGCGAAAAAGATCAACGTCATCAAAGTGGTCCGCGAAGTTACCGGTCTGGGTCTCAAGGAGGCCAAAGAAGCGGTCGACAACGCGCCGACGACTGTCAAAGAGGGTGTCAGCAAAGAAGAGGCCGAAGAGCTCAAGAAGAAATTCGAAGAGGCTGGCGCCACTGTCGAAGTTAAATAAACCATTAATAAATCGATCTAAAAGGGAGGCTTATGCCTTCCTTTTATCGTTTTTCCACTACACTATTAGGCTTTTTGCCGCTTACCGTATCAAAGCACGATACTTTCCCTATGCAACACACTACTGAATGAGGTCTTAGCCCATGCTTAACAATCTTACATCAGGAAACCGCTTGCGTGTTGATTTTGCCAAGACCCCCCAGGAGATCGACGTCCCCAATCTTCTGCAACTTCAACAGAGCAGTTACGAGAACTTTTTGATGATCGACGCCAAAGATCGATCCGACAGCGGTATCGAACATGTTTTCCGATCTATCTTTCCCATACACGATCCCCAGAACAGGCTGACACTCGAATATGTCGGCAGTGAAGTCACGAAGCCCAAATACACGGTACGAGAATGTATGGAACGTGGCCTGACCTACGCCGTCTCGCTGAAGATGAAAATTCGGCTGACGCTATGGGAACGCAACGATAAGACAGGTGAGAAAACCGGTGTCAAAGATATCAAGGAACAGTCGATTTTCGTCCGAGATATTCCGCTGATGACCGATCGGACCTCTTTCATCATCAACGGCGTCGAACGGGTGGTCGTCAACCAACTCCATCGAAGCCCCGGCGTGATTTTCAAAGAGGAGGAGGCTGCGACCGGATCCAGTAAACTTCTCTATACCGCGCAGATCATCCCGGATCGAGGGTCTTGGCTCTATTTCGAATACGATGCCAAAGATATCCTCTACGTCCGTATCAACAAAAGACGGAAAATTCCCGTCACGATACTCTTCCGAGCTCTCGGCTACTCGAAACACGACATTCTCAAGCTTTTCTATCCGATGATGACGATACGGGTCAAAGACAACAAGTTTTTGATGCCCTTCAAACCCGAAAACTTTTCGGGGCGCCTGGAATACGACGTCAAAGACGAAAACGGCAATCTGATCATCGCCGCCGGTAAACGCCTCTCCGCCAAACGTGCGAAGAAATTGGTCGAAGATGGCCTAGAATGGGTCGAGTATCCAATCGACGTCTTGATTGAGCGCCACCTGGCCGAGCCGATCATCGATCCGGAGACGGGGGAGGTCCTGCTCGACACGTTGACGCAGCTGGATGAGAACAAACTGAAAAAGATCATCGAAAGCGGCATTGGAGAGTTCGTGATCGCCGACGATTTGGCCGACGGCGTCGATCAATCGGTCATCAATGCGTTCCATGCGGACCAGGAGAGCTTGAAACTACTCAAGCAGACCGAAGGTATCGAAGACGAAAACGATCTTTCGGCCATTCGTATCTACAAGGTGATGCGTCCTGGCGAACCGGTCACGAAAGATGCGGCCAAAGCTTTCGTCAAGCAACTTTTCTTCGATCCCGAACGCTACGATCTGACCCGCGTGGGCCGTATGAAGATGAACCACAAGCTGGGCGTCGAAGTGCCCGAATACGTGACCGTCATGACCGACGAAGATATCATCAAAACGGTCCAGTACCTCATTCGTGTCAAAAATGGCCGAGGCCATATCGACGACCGTGACCACCTGGGCAATCGGAGGATCCGTGCCATTGGGGAGCTGCTCGGCAACGAATTGCAAACGGGTCTGATCAAGATGCAAAAGGCGATCCGCGACAAGATGACCACGATGAGCGGCAACCTGGACGAGTTGATGCCCCACGATCTGATCAACTCCAAAATGATCACCAACACGATCTTGGAGTTTTTCACAAGCGGTCAGCTGAGCCAATTCATGGATCAGACCAATCCCCTTTCGGAAGTGACCCACAAGCGACGGCTCTCGGCACTGGGTGAAGGGGGGCTCGTCAAGGAGCGTGCAGGCTTCGAAGTACGCGACGTCCACCCGACCCATTATGGCCGAATCTGTCCGATCGAAACGCCGGAAGGTCAGAACATCGGTCTGATCAACACGCTCTCGACCTACGCCAAAGTCAACGATCTAGGTTTCATCGAAGCGCCCTACAAAAAGGTGGTGGACGCGAAAGTGACCAACGAGGTCGTCTATATGACCGCGACCCAGGAGGAGGGGTTGACGATCGCCCCCGCCAGTACGAAGCTCGACGATGAGGGACATATCGTCGAGGATCTGATCGAAGCTCGGCGGGACGGGGAGATCATTCTCGTCGATCGTAACGAAATCGACTACATCGACCTCAATCCACTGATGGTCGTGGGTGTGGCTGCGAGTCTCATTCCCTTCCTCGAACACGACGACGCCAACCGAGCATTGATGGGATCGAACATGCAACGCCAGGGGGTCCCCCTGCTCAAATCGGAAGCTCCCGTCGTCGGTACCGGCGTCGAGAAACTGATCGCGCGAGACGCATGGGTCAGTATCAAAGCCAAACGGGCCGGTATCGTCGAAAAAGTGGATGCCAAGAACATCTATATCATGGGCGAGGACGAAGAGGGCGCATTCATCGATCACTACCCGTTGCAAAAGAATATGCGCACGAACCAGAATACCACCTTCACCCAACGACCGATCGTCAAGAAGGGGGAAAGAGTCGAAGCGGGACAAGTGATCGCCGACGGTCCCAACATGGACAACGGCGAACTGGCCATCGGCAAGAACGTCATGGTCGCATTCATGCCTTG
>CAZORY010000086.1:0-7359 GCA_964582435.1 uncultured Campylobacterales bacterium | reverse complement strand
TCCCCCCTCCATCTGGGCGAAGCGTTTTTCGAAGACGTCGGTGGTGGGATTGTTGAGCCTGGTGTAGATATTGCCAAGCGCTTTGAGGGCGAAAAGATCGGCGGCATGCTCGACATCCTTGAACTCGTAGGCCGTCGTTTGATAGATGGGCACCGCCATCGTACCTTGCGCATCCTTTTCGTATCCGGCATGGAGGGCGATCGTTTGTTGTTTCATCAGGCGATCCTTTCGCTTGTCTATATCATGTTCGCGTCTAATCGATCAGATATGGTAGTTGGGGGCCTCTTTGGTGATCATGACGTCGTGCACGTGGCTCTCTTTGAGGCCGGCGCTGGTGATCTCGACGAACTCCGCTTTTTCCCAAAAAGTCGGAATGTCTTTGCTCCCGCAATATCCCATCGAAGAGCGGAGGCCGCCCGTGAGCTGGTGGATCACGTCGGCGATCCGACCACGATAGGGCACGCGTCCCTCGATACCTTCGGGGACCAATTTGTCGGCGGCGGTACCTTCCTGGAAGTACCGATCGGTGCTCCCTTTGGTCATCGCACCGATGCTGCCCATCCCGCGATAACTCTTGTATTGGCGGCCTTGATACATGATCGTCTCACCGGGACTCTCTTCGGTACCGGCCAAGATCGAGCCGGCCATGATACAGCTAGCACCCACCGCCAACGCTTTGGCCACGTCTCCGGAGTATTTGATCCCGCCGTCGGCGATCACGGGTACGCCATATTTATGGCCTACCTGCGCACACTCGTCGATGGCACTGATTTGCGGCACACCGACGCCGGCGACGATACGAGTGGTACAGATCGAGCCAGGTCCGATACCCACTTTGATAGCGTCCGCACCCGCGTTGATCAAATCTTCCGCCGCTTCGGAAGTCGCGATGTTGCCGGCGATGACATCCACGTCCAACTCTTTTTTCAGTTGTTTCAGCGTATCGATAATACCCTGTGAATGGCCATGAGCCGAATCGAGGACCAATACGTCCACATCCGCTTCCGCCAGCGCTCTGGCTCGATCGATCTGGCCGACACCGATCGCCGCACCGACCCGAAGCCGCCCGAATTCATCTTTACAGGCATTGGGATACTCTTTGCGTTTTTTGATATCTTTGATCGTCACCAAACCGGTCAAGACCCCTTGATCGTCGATCAGAGGAAGTTTTTCGATCTTGTTTTTATGCATGATATCGGCCGCTTCGTCGAGACTGATCCCTTTTTTGGCGGTGATGAGAGGCATTTTGGTCATGACCTGTTCGACTTTTTTGTTCATGTCGGTCTCGAAGCGCATGTCGCGATTGGTCAAAATTCCTAACAATCGCATCCCTTCATCCACGATCGGCACACCGGAGATGCGATATTCGCGCATGATCGCTTCCGCCTCGCCCAACGTCTGTCCCGGATGCATGAAAACCGGATCGATGATGATGCCCGATTCACTCTTTTTGACCTTTTTGATCTGCTTGACTTGACTTTCGGTATCCATATTCTTGTGAATGATCCCGATGCCACCGAGTCTCGCCATCGCGATCGCGGCGCGATGTTCCGTCACCGTATCCATCGCCGCGGAAACGATCGGGATATTGAGACGAATATTTCTGGTCAATTGAGTCGTGATATCCACCTCTTTGGGCAGCACCGTCGAGTGTTTGGGGACCAGCAACACATCTTCGAACGTCAGGGCGCGCTTGCGTATTCTCATCGCATCTCTCCTTTAAATTTGGTAATTTTCCATGGCACGGGCCATCCAAACATCCTTATCGATATCCGATCGCCTTTTCGAGGCCGAAGGCTCCATCGAATACCGTCTGCTCATCGAAATGACGGCCGATCAGCTGCAGCCCGACAGGCAACCCTTCGTCGGTTTTGTGAATCGGAAGGCTGATGGCCGGCAAACCGGCCAAATTGACGCCTACGGTATAGACGTCGCTTAGATACATTTGCAGTGGGTCGGCCATTTCACCGAATTTGAATGCGGGCGTAGGTGCCACGGGGCTTAGGATCAGATCCGCCTCCTCGAAGACCTTTTCGTACTCGTCCTTGATCAGATGGCGTACTTTCTGGGCTTTGAGATAGTACGCATCGTAATAGCCGCTAGAGAGGACGAAGCTACCCAACAATATCCGTCGTTTCACCTCGTCGCCGAATCCTTCGGAACGGGTTTTGAGATACATCTCACGAAGGTTTTCGACCTCTTTGGCCCGATGACCGTACCGTACGCCGTCGTAGCGGCTGAGATTCGCGCTCGCTTCGGCGGTGGCGACGATGTAGTAGGCGGCGATGTCGTACTTGGCACCCATCATCTGTTTATGGACGATTCGATGGCCTTCGGCGCGTAACGCTTTGATCGCCTTCTCGTAGGCCGCCTGCACTTCGACGCTCGCGTCTTTGATGTAGTTGTCCACCACGGCGATCGTCAATTTTCTGGTTCCGTCGAGATTGGGCGACACAGGTGCGTACTCGATGTCGGCGCTGGTACTGTCGTGCGGGTCGTGACCGCTGATGATATCGTATAGAATCGCCGCATCTTCGACGGTCTGCGTCATCGGCCCGATCTGATCGAGGCTCGAACTATACGCCGCCAATCCCCAACGGCTCACCCGGCCATAGGTCGGTTTCATGCCGACGATACCGCAAAAGGCCGCCGGCTGTCGGATCGATCCGCCCGTATCGCTGCCGAGCGCCGCGATCGCCACACCGGCACCCACCGCCGCGGCCGATCCCCCCGAGGAGCCGCCGGGAACGCGCTCGGAGTCATGAGGATTGAGGGTTTTGCCATAGAAACTGCTTTCGGTGGAGCTACCCATCGCGAACTCGTCCATATTGGCCCGTCCAAATGGAGCCAATCCGGCCGCTTTGATCTTCTCGATCACCGTCGCATCGTAGGGCGCGACGTAGCCTTGCAAAATTTTGCTGGCACACGTCACGTTCCAGCCCTTGACCTGGATGTTGTCCTTGATGAGCAAAGGCACCCCCTCGCCCGCTTCATCCAAAGCGACGTAGGCGTTGAGATCCTTTTGGGTTTCGATACCTTTTTTCAGTTCCTCTTTGAGCGCGGCCTTTTCGGGTTCGGGAAGGGCCAGCGCCTCTTTTAGCGTCATCACTTATCTCTCCTTTTCACATCGGCTTTTTACAATCCAGATCCCAACGGCGGTGACGGCGAAAATCGCAAGGATCGTTCCGACGATCACTTGCCAAGCGATCGGCTGTGTCACGTCAAACATTCAACACTTTCGCGCAGCGTTCGCAAAGCGCTTCCTCAGCGGGCGCCGTATAACGCCAGCATCGGGGACATTTGTACCCCGGCGCTCGGACGATCGAAAACCGTTTTCCCTCCACTTCGAAAGTTCCCAAGACCTCGGCGTCACTTTCAGGTAGGATTTGGCTGACGACGAACCAATCTTCGACATCCTTGCAAGAGAGTGCCTGCAACTTCTCACTCCGCCCGACGATCGCCAGCTCCAGCGTCTGCTTGATCCGCCCCTCTTTTTTCAGGCGATCCACGACTTCGAAAAAGGCCTCTCTGGCCTCTTTGAAGAACGCTTCGTCGAAACCGCCCGCCATCGCCGGCAGCGGTTCGTACCTCAGATCGAAAACATCCGCGGCATCCCCTTTGATGACGGCAGGAGCGTATTCAAGAAGCTCGTCGGCCGTGTATGTGAGGACCAGGGCCACCAGCGGCAGCAGCGATTTGGCGATCATCGCCATCGCCGTCTGGGCGCTGCGGCGAACGGGATCGTCCTTGGCTTCACAGTATAGGCGATCTTTGGTGATATCCAGATAGATACCGCTCAACTCGTTGGTCAAAAAATTGTTCAACAGTTGGAAACCCTTGGAAAAATCGTATTCGTCGAACCCCGTGCGAATCTGCGCGAAAATTTCGGCCGCCTTGCCGACGATCCAACGATCGAGGGCGCCCAACTCGTCGACCGATACCGGCCGCTGCAAATCGTTGACGTTGGCGAGCAGGAAACGGAAGGTGTTGCGGATTTTCCGATAGTTTTCGGCCACCTGTTTGAGGATCGGGTCGCTGATCTTCAGGTCGCTTTTGTATTCGCTCATCGCCACCCACAACCTGAGAATTTCACTGCCGTACTTCTTGGCCACTTCGTCGGGAGCGACGACGTTGCCTTTGGACTTGGACATCTTCTCACCCTTCTCGTCGACCGTGAAACCGTGGGTGAGAATCGCTCGGTAGGGAGCTTGGTGCTCGATGGCGCTGGAGAGCAACAACGAACTTTGAAACCAACCCCGATGCTGGTCGCTACCTTCGAGATACAGATCGGCCGGATAGTTGCCCGCATCGTAGTTTCGGGACTTGAGGACGGCGTACCATGTCGATCCGCTGTCGAACCAAACATCCAAGATATCCATCACTTTTTCCAAATCGGCCGGATCGTAGCCGCTTCCAGGGTACAAAAGCTCGGCGACGCTCATCTCGTACCACGCATCGCAGCCTCGCTGTTCGAAAATCATCGCGACGAAGTTGAGGACCTTCTCGTCCAGGATCACTTCTCCCGTCTTCTTGTGCCTGAAAAAGGCGATCGGGACCCCCCAATCCCGCTGACGACTGATGCACCAGTCGGGTCGGCCTTCCACCATCGATACGAGCCGGTTGCGCCCCCATTCCGGATAGAAGCGAGTCCTCTCGATCTCTTCGAGAGCGATCTGCCTGAGGCTCTTCTCCTCCCCCTCCGGTTTCCCGTCTACACTCACAAACCACTGTTTCGTCGCTCGGAAAATGAGCGGTGTATGGCTGCGCCAGCAGTGGGGATAACTGTGGGTGAAGCGCTCCGCTTTCAACAAAGCGGGCCCGAGCAGTTTCAGAATCTCTTCGTTCGCGTCGAAAATGTGCATTCCGACGAATCTCTCGGGTTCCGGCAAAAGGCCCAATCGTACCACCGTTTCGTCGTAACGCCCCTCCTCGTCGACGGGCATGATCACTTCAAGATCGTTGACCAACCCGACCCGATAGTCGTCCTCGCCGTGCCCCGGTGCGGTATGAACCGCGCCCGTACCGTTGTCCATCACGACGTGCTCGCCGAGAACGATCCGAGAGGGACGGCCATTGAGCGGATTGATCGCGATCATTCCTTCCAATTCTTTGGCCGGGATACGCATCTCGATCGGTCCCTCCACGACGCCGCTGGCTTGCAGATCGTCGAACAGTTTCTCGGCGACGATATAACCATCTTTGGTCAATACGTACATTTCATCCGGGTTGAGGCTGATACCGACGTTGGCCGGCAACGTCCAGGGCGTCGTCGTCCAGATGACGATCGCCGCCGCACCCGGATGGCCCAACGCCTCTTTGGCCTTGTCCCCGAGCTCGAAGGCGACATAGATGGAAAAATCCTCTTTCTCTTCGTACTCCACCTCCGCCTCGGCCAGTGCGGTACGCTCCGCCCAACTCCAATAGACGGGTTTGTTTCGCTCCACCAGCAGCCCTTTTTTTGCCACGGCACAGAGGGTACGGTAGATATTGGCTTCGAAACGGTAATCCATCGTGATGTAGGGTCTCTCCCAATCCGCCACGACACCAAGTCGCTTGAAACCCTCCTTTTGGACCTCTACGAACTTGGCGGCGTGTTCACGACAAAGTTGACGAATTTTGGTTTTGGGGAGTTGCTCTTTTTTGGCTTTGCCGATCTTCTTCTCCACCTGCTGCTCGATCGGCAGACCGTGGCAGTCCCAACCGGGCGTGAAGCGCACGGCACGTCCCTGGAAATAGTTGTCCTTGACGATGATGTCCTTGAGAATCTTGTTGAGAGCGTGTCCGATGTGAATCTTGCCGTTGGCATAGGGCGGTCCGTCGTGTAGGGTGAAAAGCTCCGCCCCTTCACGATTCTTTTTCATCCGCTCGTAAACACCGCTTTCGAACCAATGGGCGTACCGTTTGGGTTCGTTGGTCGGTAGATTTCCGCGCATCGGGAAATCGGTTTTGGGAAGATTGAGTGTCGACTTGTAGTCCATGCATCGCTCCGGCTTGTCGGTCAGGTCGCACCGACCGTCCATTTGAAATGAAGCGATTATAGTCAAAGGGTGATTAAAAGGGGCTGATTTGGCTATAATAGAGCCAATACATCCGCGGGAGACTTCAGATGAAAAACCGCTTGATCGTCATCGGTAAAAACCTCTACCTCAACGAACCCTTTATGGAATATGTCGAGCGAGAACTCGGACATCTTGGTTTTTTGGAACGTATCACCAAAATCCCTGCAACGAGTAGCGATACCGTCACTCTTCTTCAGCAGGAGATCGCGTTGGGCGGCAATCTCGTCATCGTCGCGAACAAACATACCTTCACGCCCGTCAGCAAACTCCTGGCGACGATGATCGACGATACGTTGATCCTCAAGGACAATATGCTCATACCGTCGAAAAGTGAAATTTACGACGATCAGAGTTTTCTCGTCCAGTTCGAAGGGTGCGTCGTCAACGTCGTGATGGCCGAACCGGAACGCACCCTTCCCATGTTTCTCATCGAACACAGAGAAAAAGAGGGGATGTTGCACCTTTTCGACATCGACGAGGAGAGTGCTTCCATTCTTCTAGCACCTCTTGCGAAAAGTCACGAAATCGAGACGATCTTTACCGAACTGACACCCGGATGGCTCCAAGTCGAATGCATCAGTAAAAAATATGGTCAACTCGGCCAGTTTCTCAAGAGTGTCCATCAACTGCTGGAGGGGAAGGTGATCGAATCCACCAACGTGATCGCTTACCTGATTCATCGACTCTCGAAAGCCAACAAGACGGTTACCTTCGCCGAAAGCTGTACAGGAGGTTTGATCGCCGCCACCTTGACCGCGCAAGCTGGATCTTCGAACATTTTCAAAGGTTCGCTGGTCACCTATTCCAACACTCTCAAAGCGGGATGGCTCGGTGTCGAAAAGGAGGTCTTGCAAACCTATGGCGCCGTCAGCGAACAGTGTGTGGAACAGATGCTAAATGGGGCCAAAGAGATCGCGCGAGCCGACTACGCACTCGCCGTCAGCGGAATCGCGGGCCCGGGAGGCGGCACACCGCAAAAACCCGTGGGCACCGTCTATATCGGTGCCAAAAGCGACGAACGAATCCTCATCGAGAGATTGCGTTTCGAAGGTGACCGCAACTACATCCAAAAACAGAGTATGCTCTATGCCTACAAACTTCTTTTCAGGGTCGCTTCCGAAATCCTATTCTAAAAATCCATCGAAAACTCGCTGATTTCCTCGAGATGATACACACCATCTCTTGACATCGAATCGCTTTTTCTCTATAATTTCGCTCACGTTTACGGCGTCAAGCCGCGACACGCTATCGTCCCGTTAGCTCAGCTGGTAGAGCATCTCCCTTTTAAGGAGGTGGCCGT
>CAZORY010000085.1:0-7362 GCA_964582435.1 uncultured Campylobacterales bacterium | reverse complement strand
ATGCGGAGATCAAATACTCCACGATCCAAAACTGGTATCCCGGCGACGAAGAGGGTCGAGGCGGGATCTACAACTTCGTGACCAAACGGGGGTTGTGTGCCGGTGAGAACAGCAAAATCTCCTGGACTCAGGTGGAGACCGGCTCGGCGATCACCTGGAAATACCCCAGTTGCGTCCTCAAAGGGGACAACAGTGTGGGGGAATTCTACTCCGTCGCCGTGACTACCCTGGCTCAGCAGGCCGATACGGGGACCAAGATGATCCACCTTGGCAAAAATACCCGCTCTACGATCGTCTCAAAAGGAATCAGTGCCATGAGAGGGCAGAATACCTATCGGGGGCTCGTCAAAATCGCCGCCAAGGCCGAAGGGGCCAGAAATTACAGCGAGTGCGACTCCTTGCTGATCGGTAGCGAATGCGGAGCGCATACCTTTCCCTATTTGGAGAGCAAAGACGCCCATGGACAGGTGGAACACGAAGCGACGACGACGAAGATCAGCGACGAACAACTCTTCTATCTGCGTCAACGCGGGATCGATGAGGAGAATGCGGTGAGTATGATCGTGCATGGATTTTGCAAAGAGGTTTTCAACCATCTACCGATGGAATATGCGGTGGAAGCTAGAGCGCTGCTCGATTTGACACTGGAAGGGAGTGTAGGATGAAAGACGTGATGATGGCTATCAGAAATTTACATGCCAATATCGGCGACAAGGAGATTCTCAAAGGTTTGGATTTGACGCTGGAGCATGGCAAGGTGCATGCGATCATGGGACCCAACGGCGCGGGCAAATCGACCCTATCCAAAGCGATCACCGGGCATTACGAAGTGACGGTGACGGAGGGAGAGATTCTCTACAAAGGGCAAAATATCGTCGATTGGGAACCCGAACGTCGGGCGCTGGAAGGGATATTTCTCAGTTTTCAAAATCCCGTCGAAATCCCCGGTGTCAACAACGCTTACTTTCTACGCACCGCCGTCAACGCCCGGCGAAAACACTTGGGGCTTCCGGAGCTCAATGCAGCGGAGTTTCTGCGTAAGATGAAGAAACTGGTCGAAGAGCTCGGAATGAAACCGGAGATGATCAATCGCTCTTTGAACGAAGGTTTTTCCGGGGGTGAAAAGAAACGTAACGAGATTTTGCAGATGATGATGCTCGAACCCGATCTGATCATTCTCGACGAGATCGATTCGGGGCTCGATATCGACGCCCTACGCGCAGTGAGCGAGGGGATCAACAAGATGAAAGACGGTCACCGAAGTTTTCTGGTGATCACCCACTATAGCCGAATACTCGACTATATCGAGCCCGACTATATCCATGTCCTCAAGGAGGGGCGTATCGTCAAGACCGCAGGTGCGGAACTGGTCGCCGAACTCGAAGAGAAGGGCTATGCCGCCATCGGAGAAGAGTGATGAGACTCCTTGATTTGGCGGGAAGAACGGCCGGGGAGATCCTGCGGGTGAGCGATGTTCCGAGAACAAAAGAGGGCCCGGCCCAAAAAGTGGCACAGCTGGGACTACCTGGTAAAAAGAGTGAAGAGTATCGCTACTTTCCCATCGAATCTCTGCTTACGAAAGCGTGGGAACGTTACGTACCGGACGATGGTGCGCCAAAGATCGGCGGCGACCGTATTCTCTTCGTCGACGGAGCCCTCTCGGAAGTTCCGGATGGTGTGGATGTGGAAGAGGGAAGTCTTTGGAATGAGAACCATTTCGATCCCCTCTACCATGTAGGCCATCTGTTGACGAAGCGAACGTATCTTTTACGTTTCCAAAAAGATCGTAGCGTCGTCGTGGAGCATCGCTTCACCCGGCCGGAGGTCATGATGGCTTACCGTGTGGGGCTGACGATCGCGCCCAATGTTCATGTGGCGATCGAGGAGCGTTTCACGGGCGAAGGTGCGGATGGATCCTTCGTGCTCGGTGGATACGACGTCGTGGTGGGCCGTGACGCGACACTACGTATCGTCGGTGGACAGACGTTGCAAAAGGGTGACTATCGACCCATCTTTTCCCATGCGATGCGTATCGAAGAGAGGGGAACGCTGGCTTGGCATACTTTCGATTTCGGAGGGGGCGAAGGTTTGCGACTGGCTCACGTGTGCCTGAAAGAATCGGCATGGATACGTGCCTATCATCTTCTTTACGCGCATGACGAAGGGCGACGGGGACTTGTGAGCAAGATCGTTCATGAAGGTACCTCCGCTCGGAGCGATCAGCAAGCCAAAACGATTCTCGACGATAGAGCCCGGGGTATTTTCGACGCGCTCATCAAAGTGGAAAATAGTGGAAAATACGCCAAAGCCCATCAGAACTCCAAAGCGATTCTTCTGCACGAAGGAGCCTATATGGCGGCCAAACCTCAGTTGGAGATCTATATCGACGATTTGGAAGCCAGTCATGGGGCCACAACGGGTGAATTGGACGAAAATCAGCTCTTCTATTTGCGATCAAGGGGGATCGACAAGGAGGAGGCCAGAAAAATGTTGATCTTGGCTTTCGCCAACGAGATGATCGACGCACTGGAAGACGACGTGCAAAAAGAGGCGATGCACGCCGCTTTCGAACAAGCCTATTACGGGCGTACGCAACTGACTTGCATTCAAACGTGCCACGGTTGCGAAAACGAAATTTTGAAAGGGTAGACGATGGGAATCCAAGAGACGATTGCACGATACAAGGAGGATTTCGATCTTTTCGAAACCCCCGATCAAAAATTCGAATATATTTTCGATCTCGCCAAACGGCATACGACACTTCCTGAATCGGAGAAGAACGACGCCACCTTCATCCAAGGATGTGCGTCGCCGGCTTGGTTGGTCGGGGAGTGCAAAGAAGGAAGACTCCACTTGCGCGGCGAAGGGACCAGTGAAATGGCCAAAGGGATGTTGACACTGCTGCTGGATATCTTCAACGACCGTACACCCGACGAGATTCTCGCTTTCGATCCTTCAGAGCTACGAAAATTGGGGATTGTCGAGCATCTCTCGCCCGTCAGGCAGAAGAGTTTGGAAGCCTTTTTGAACAAAGTCTACGCCTACGCCAAAGCGTGCAAGGAGGGAGAACTGTGAACAAAGATCCCAGAGAGGTCACGCCCAAAGAGTCGGAGCGACGGATGGTGGAGGAACTCAAAAAGATCTACGATCCCGAAATCCCCGTCGATATTTACAATTTAGGCCTCATCTACGACGTCCAATGTCACAAGGACGAAGTGACACGTCTCAACCGTTGTAAAGTGGTGATGACGCTCACTTCCCCCACCTGTTCGATGGGGGAAGCGATCGTCGATCTGGTACGTTCGATTCCGTCTCGCGTCGAAGATCACTCCATCGAATCGGTGGATGTCGAGGTCGTTTTCGATCCACCTTGGGACCAAAGTAAAATGAGCGACGAAGCCAAGCTACAATTAGGAATGCTCTGACCGTCCTAGCCCCTACCGTCATATCATTAATAGTTATATTAGTTATTTTGCATGCCTAATTATTGGGCAATGATTTCTTCAGGTGCCCATTTTTTAATCAATAATCGATACTTTAATTAATCATTTCTCCATTTTTCTTGACTTTGGTCAAGTCATGCCTCTTGTTTGATTTTTTAAAATCCCCATATAACTTATTTTCCAAGGAGAGTGCCATGTTCCAAACGTCATTGGAGCTGCTCAAGTTCCACAATGTGGCCTATACGATCTACGCTTTGTTGATCATATCGGTCATCGCATGGTTCGGTTTCAATCTGACCCGCAAGGAGAAGGCGAAATCGTGGGTCAGGATCCCTTTTTACGGCTATATCGCCTTTTTGGTCGTCGGAGGTGTGGGCCATCACATCTTCACCTACAACACGATTCCTTGGGTCGAAGAGGATATCATGCGTCACGATATTAAAGCCGACCATACCTACGACATCACGATCGAAAATCACCACTGGCAATTGCCCAAAGAGCAGATGGTGGCCAACATGGGCGAGAAGATCCGTTTCAACGTCCATAGCAAAGATCTCACCTACGGTTTCGGTCTCTTTCGCAAAGACGGCACGATGGTGATGCAGATGCAAGTGGTGCCCAAGCACGACAACGACATTCTCTGGACCTTTCATGAGTGTGGAACGTACGACTTGACCTCCACCGAGTTTTCCGGTCCCGCGCAATATGACGAAGAGGGGCACGACAAAATGCTCGTCAAAAACGCTCTGATCGTCCACTGCAACGATAAATTCGCGAGCAAATAAGGAGTAGTCTATGGAAGCAGTTGCAAAAAAATCGTTCAAAGAACAGCTCATCAACGGAAACGACTTCGATCCCGAGGGTTTGAGCGCTTTACAGAAAGTGACCCTTCGCGCCGTCGTCATGAGTTTCCTATTTTTCGGGCTCGTGGCGATCGAAGGGATGATCATGCGGTTGGTTCAGACTGGACCTGTGAACCCTCTGCCTGAGATGTTCAGCCATTCCGATCACTATTTCTCGATCATGACGGCCCACCCGATCGTCGGGATTTTCGGATCGACCTATCAGTTGGTCTTCGCGGCGTTCATGTTCTTGGTGCCCTACCTGACCAAAAAACCGCTCTATAGCGTCAAGTTGGCCAATTTCGTCTGGATCTGCATCACGCTGGGAACGGCGTTGGCGTGGTTCGCGGCTTTCGCATGGCACTACGCGCCCCTTTATACCCTCTACTGGCCGCTGCCTGCCGATACGGAGCAGTTCAAGATCGTAGGCGGTTTCGTCTTCGTCGTCGGTGTGGCGCTGATCATGATCGGCACATTAGGTTTCATCTACAACATCTACGCCACGATTTTCGCGAGAGTGGGCGTGCATGCGAACAAAACGACAAAAGAGCTTCTGATCTCCGGCTTCGGGATCGATGGGCTGATGAATCTTATCTATAAACTGATGGGACGTCCCCCTTACTCCAAAGAGCCGGCATTGAGCCTACCCGTCGTGGCGATCTTCCGCGGTACGGTCGATACGTTTTTGGACGCGTTGGTAATCTTGGGGGCCGGTATTTTGGTACTGGTCTATCTGATCGCCGATGCCGGTGGGCTGAGTTGGGATGTGCACGCGGTCGATTCGCTGCTTTACAAAAACTTCTTCTGGTGGGGCCTCGATCTTGTCGCCGACGGTCTCGTGCTCATCTATGTGGCGGGTTCGTGGTATCTGCTGGCGACGATCATCACCGGACAGAAACTTTTTATGGAAAATGTCGCCCGTGCCGCGCTGTTGCTGGAACTTTTCGTTAGCTGGATGGTCTGGAGCCACCACCTGCTCGCCGACCAACCGCAGCCCGAAATGATGAAACTGGTCTCCGGAGAGATGGTGACGGCGTTCGAACTGCTGACCCAGGGATTGGCCCTTTTCATCACGTTGGTGACACTCTGGAAAGCTAGACCGCTGAAAATGACGCCGCCGTTGGCCTATTTGTTGGGTGGACTGGTAGGTTTCGGTCTGGCCGTACCTGCAGGTATCATCCAAGCCGATATGGGGCTCAACCGCGTGCTTCACAACACCCAATGGATCAGTTTCGCCCACTTCCATATCGCGTTGATCGTAGGGCTTTATATGACGCTTTATAGTGCCCTCTACGTTTTGTGGCCGCTGGTGACCAACAATACGAAACTTTACAGCACCAAACTCACATGGGTTCATTTCTGGCTCTATCTCATCGGAGGCGTCGGTATGGGAGCGTTCGCAGGCATGGCTGGACTTCAGGGCATGCTGCGCCGCCACCTCTATCTGAACGGCGAATTCAACGGTTTCATGATTCTGGCCGCTATTTTCGGTTCGATGGTACTGATCGCCTGGTTCGTCTTCCTCTACAATATCGTGATGAGCATCGGGCTTAAAGGTTTGATCGGCATCTTCAAACCGGCCAACAACGAGATCGCCACGTTCGGCATCGAAGAAGAACCCGCTCCTGCGGTCGCGAAAGCGTAACGTGATGGACGCGCTTTTGCGCGTCCGATATCGAAGGGTGGTGACTGACCATCGCGGTGAGCGGTCACGAATCTTCGAGATGTAGATGAAGGAGTGTATGTGACCAACCTCGACAGAGTCGCCCGTGAAATCAAAACGGTCGGGCTGTACGATCTGATTTTGCAAGATGTCCAGAAGATCGCCGGTACGAGTAGGCCGACGATCGAGCAGATCCGGTCGATATTGGATGAACACCCTGAAATTTTACGGGATTACAAGCAAACCAACGTCGAATACAATCTTAGCAACATCCATCTCAAACCGATTCCTTTGGAAGGACTGAATGATTCGTGCCTCGAAGAGGCCAAACGGTTCAACGACAATTTGGAGATTTTGAAAGCGATCGAAAAATATACTCTCGACTTCGAGCACTCTTCGACACTGGTGATCATCTTTTCGATCGAATTTTTCGTTCTTTTTTCGGTCCAGTATTTCATCGTGCTGCTGAGCCTCAAAGCCTACCAGTGGTATATCTACGCTCTTTTCGCTCTCTCGGTCTTGGTGGCGTGGTGGTACGCCAAACGTCAAAAAGAGACTTACGCTCGCGAAAACGCCCGCTTCGACAAGCTATACGACGAGTCGCTGAAGATCTTGGAAAACCTCGAAGCGAAAGGTTGCGTGGACAAAGCGCATCTTTGGATCCACGAAAGCGAAGATCATGTCTAACGCGCAATTCAATCGAAAGGAGAAACGATGAAAAGAAAGGGTCATCTCGTCGCCGTTTACGCCAATCATGAAGATGTGGAAACGGCGATCAAAAAATTGATCGACGCGAAGGTCGTGACGATGGAGAACATCTCCGTCGTAGGACGGGGAGAAAACGGCGAACCGAAGGATTCGCTGGAAGTGGAAAAAGAGAATTACGACATTCTTCAGTGGGGAAAAGATGGTGCGATCGTCGGAGGGATCTGGGGATTGTTGATGGGGGCTTTTTTCATGGTCGTTCCCGGTTTCGGTCCGATCGTGGGTGCCGGTCCTATCATCGCTTCACTGGCCGGCGCGTTGAGCGGGGCCATGCTCGTCGGCGGTTTGTCGGCATTGGCGGCGATGTTCGTAGATCTGGGCATCGAGGAGGTCGAAGCCCATCGCTATGCCAAATTGATCGAAGCGGGAAAATTGATACTCGTCGTAGAGAGCGACGTCGATACGTTGAAAAAAGTCGAAGAGATATTGAAGACCTCAGCCGCCGAAGAGATCAAACACCATTGACGGATCGTTCGTTATACCGTCAGAGTACGTAAGAAACCTAACAGCCCTCGAATGATCGCCTCGGGGCTCGGCGGGCATCCGGAGATGTGGTAGGCGATGGGGAGATGCTCTCCGACAGGCCCCTTGATCGCGAACGTGGGCGAAAAAGGCGCTTGCATCGCCGGGCAGTCGCCCAGGGTGATGA
>CAZORY010000084.1:0-7368 GCA_964582435.1 uncultured Campylobacterales bacterium | reverse complement strand
TTGGGGTGGCGATGTTGCTGCTGGGTGTTTTGGAATTCGTCGGCGCATTCAGCGGTGCCACCAATCCTCTCAAACCCCTGGAAGGATTCACCCGCGGTGTCGGTTCGACGTCTCAAGCACTGGAGGGCTTGCGTTTCAAGCGGGTGGCGACGCTTCAAGCGCTTTTGGAAGAGATCGAAAAGAGCGAACGCCCCGTCATGGTCGATTTTCGGGCCGATTGGTGTGTCAGTTGCAAGGAACTCGAAGAGAATACGTTCAAGGATCCGGCCGTCGTGCAAGCATTGGCGAATTTCAAACTCTTGCAGGTGGACGTAACCGACAATACGCCCCAGCAAAAAGCGATGATGCGACATTTCGGCATCTTCGGACCACCTGCTATTCTATTTTTCAAAAAGGGGCGGGAGTTGAAAGCCAAGAGGATTTCAGGCTACAAATCGCCTGAGACCTTTTTGAAAATCGTTAGCACGCTTTAACCATCGATAGATTATAATCCTAGCATTCTACGAAAAGGGATCGAATGCTCATACAAGGAGCCGATGTCGTCTTCGATCAAGGTGTGAGACGGTGCGATGTGCGGATCGAAGGGGACGAAATCGTCGAAATCGGCGAGAAGCTGGATGGGGAAGGGATCGATGGGCGTGGCAAATATTTGATGCCGTCACTGGTGGACATCGGGATTAAAGTACGGGATGCCAAGCTGCGCCGAGGAACATTGGAAAGACTGAGCAAAAAGGCGGCGGTCCACGGGTTTGGGACGATCGTACTTTCCGCCCGAAGCGAGCCCCCTATCGACGATGAGATCACTCTCGAATTCGTCAAATCCCAAGCCGAACTTTGTCAGGATGCGGTGATTCGGTCGCTGATCGCAGGTATCGAGGAAGAGGGCGGTTTGTCCGATTGCTCCATCCTACTCAAAGAGGGGGGTGTCGGGATCGAGTTTGATAGCGATATCGACGGTAATCTGATCAGACGCTTGATGGAGTATGCCGCGATGCATGGCGTGACGCTCTTTTGCCATGCCAACGATCGCGCGTTGCAAGGTGATGGGGTGATGCACGAAGGGCGTCTAGCCGGTGAAATGGGACTTGGCGGAATTTCGCCGCTGGCCGAGTCGAGTCAAGTCGCTCGAGTGGGCGCTTTTGCCAAAACTTTTGGTGTCGATGTCGTGATTTTGGGCGCTTCGACCCTTGAGACGCTCGAGCTTTGCGAACAAAACGCTTATCTCATTCCGCAAGTTTCGCTTCATCATCTGCTGCTTAACGACGAAACGTGCAGAGGATACGATACCCGGGGCAAGCTCTTTCCGCCACTGCGTGACGAGAAGACGCGGCAGGCGATGCTGCACAAAGTGACGTCGATGCCGAAACTCATGATCACTTCCCTTCATTCACCCGTCTCTCTTTCGGCCAAAGATGCGGTGTTCGCCGAAGCGGCTTACGGGATCGATGCACTTCCTTATTTTTTGCCGTTGATCTATAGTGGATTGGTCGAAAAGGGCTTTGTCGATATGGAAACGCTGTGTCGAATGGTTGCGACGAACCCGTCTCGTACGATCGGCCATACGCGAAGTGGAACGATCGCCGTAGGGGCGAAAGCGGATGTGATTCTTTTCGATCCGAAACCTTCCGCCACGATCGACGACGAGACCTCCCCATATCATGGCTGGCAGATACGCGGACATGTAGAACGAGTAACGAAGGAGCGTGTATGATCTTGATGATCGACAATTACGACAGTTTCACCTACAATGTGGTGCAGTACTGCTTGGAATTGGGCGCCGACTTGAAAGTCGTGCGAAATGACGAATTGAGTGTGGAACAGATACGAGCTCTCGATCCGGAGAAAATCATCATCTCTCCCGGCCCCGCGACACCCGACGAGGCAGGCGTGAGCTTGGAAGTTGTCGAAACTTTTTATAAAGATACGCCGATTTTTGGGATCTGCCTGGGCCATCAGACGATCGCTCAGGCCTTCGGCGGTAAAGTGGTGCGCGCCAAAAATTTGATGCACGGTAAAACGTCCACGATGGAGGTTCATATCGAATCGCCGATTTTCAAAGAGATTCCGGAGACTTTTACGGCCACCCGTTATCACTCGCTGGTGGTGGAGAAAGAGAGCTTACCCGAACGGATCGTACCGACCGCCTATAGCCACGACGATCATGAAATAATGGCACTTCAAATCGAAGGTTGTCCCGTCTATGGGGTTCAGTTCCATCCCGAATCGATCATGAGTGAACATGGTCACAAATTGCTGGACAATTTTCTAAAACTTTGATGCACTCTTTGCGTCTGCTCGTCGGTGGTGTGCTTGTGTTGCACATCATCGTGCTGGTGTGGGTGGCGTGGGGGCTTCCTATCGGTCCATCCGAAGCCAAAACCTTTTTCACCTCCCATTCTCTGACCGCTGTACTGATGCATGGTGGGCGAGATCTTTTTCCCCACGGTGATTTCATCAATATCAGACTCCCTTTTTTGGTGCTGCACCTGATCAATCTCTATCTGTTTTACCGTCTCACGGGGCGGTTATTGAAAGATGAGGTTCAGCGCTTGAGCGCTTTTTTGATCTTTCTATTTCTGCCAGGCATAATCAGTAGTGCGGTGCTCGCCACCTCGACAGGGATGATTTTGGCACTTTATCAAGGTTTTTTGATACTCTATCTCACAAAAAGAAAGATCGCCTCTTATCTGATCTTGCCACTATTTTTAGTGATCGACAAAAGTAGCGTCATCTTCTATTTCGCACTTTTTACCTATGCACTGTGGCAACGAGAGATTCCACTGCTTGCACTTACGACGTTTCTCTTCGGCGTGTCACTGCAAATTTACGGGATCGACATTCATGGGAAACCGGTCAACCACTTCATCGATACGATCGCCTTGTACGCCGCTGTTTTCAGTCCACTCCTTTTTCTCTATTTCTTCTACGCCATCTATCGGATACTGTTGAAGGGAGAGAAAACCATCATTTGGCATATCGCTTTCGTCGTTTTGATTCTATCGTTGATCATCTCTCTTAGGCAGCGAATACCGATTCAAGATTTCGCGCCCTACGTCGTCGTAGCCATCCCATTGATGGTCGGACTCTTTTTTCGCTCCTACAAAGTCCGTCTGCCGAGATTTCGCAAAGGGTACAAACTATTGGCTCTGCTCGTGATCGGTGTATTGATGCTCAATGCCGCGATCATGCTTTTTCACAAACCTCTCTTCTTGTGGATCGAATATCCGAGGCGCCACTTCGCCGCTCCTTTTTATCTACCGTATTGGTGTGCGCAAGCTCTTGAAAAAGAGGGAATCGAAGCGGTGCGCCTCCCTCATAGGAAGGAGGCGCTGCAGATGCGATATTATGGCATTGAGAATAGGGGTCCTTTGCGACTGAGTCATCGGCCGATGCCGAACGCTTCGAAAGTAACGATTCGCTACAAAGATCATCCAATCGAAGATTGCTATGTTTCAAAAATTAACAATTTGACCGATTACGAAACTTTTCACCATGCTCAAAGGCAACCTTGAAAATTTTAGTGCTACACTAACAAAATAAAAATCATAAGGAGTTGTGATGGCTCAGAAAGCGATACGCGAGTACGACGGAAAAGCGCTGTTCGCCAAACACTGGAAAGATTATTTCGACGGTTTCAAATACGATTTCAAATCGGTCCTCGTCACCAGTGCGGACGAATTGCGTGAAAAAGCGAAACTTCCCGAATACAGTTGGCTCAACGAAGAGCCGCTAGTGGCCAAACCCGACATGCTTTTCGGTAAACGCGGAAAAAATGGACTGGTGCTTTTCAAAGTCGAAAAACCTGGCGATGTAACCCTCGAAGACGCCGCCCGATGGATCGAAGAGAAGCAAAGCCACGACGTGACGCTGCTTTCTGGCCAAAGAGGACGATTGACGCACTTCATCGTCGAGCCTTTCACGCCTCATACACAAGATCAGGAGTATTACATTTCCGCCACTGTCGTCGATAACGACGACGTACTCTACATGTCCGCCGAAGGTGGTATGGAGGTCGAAGAGGGATGGGAAGAGAAGGTCAACGAAGTGCGCATTCCCATCAACATGAGCGACAACGAGATGGAGCGTGCCGTACATGCCAATGTCCCTGAAGGAATTCCCGACGAAGCGAAAGAGCGTTTCGCATCGTTCGCCATTCAATTCTTCAAGTTTTACCGGGATCTTAACTTCGCCTATCTCGAAATCAACCCGATCGTCATGATCGGTAACGACGCGCATATTCTCGATCTTGTCGCACGTTTGGACGATACCGCCGGCTTTATGATGCGAGACAAATGGGGTGATATCGAATTCCCAACCCCTTTCGGTATGGAAGATATGTCGCCGGAAGAGAAGGCGATCGCCGAGGCCGACGCCAAATCGGGCGCTTCCTTGAAGTTGACGATTCTCAACCCGGAAGGTCGTATATGGACGATGGTCGCCGGAGGTGGCGCGTCTGTCGTCTATGCCGATACGATCGCCGATCTTGCTGGTGTCAAAGATTTGGCCAACTATGGAGAGTATTCCGGTGGTCCGACCGAGAGCGAGACGCAATTTTATGCCGAGACCATTTTCGATCTGATGACGCGTTATCCCGATCCTCGCGGAAAGATTCTTATCATCGGCGGTGCCATCGCCAACTTTACCGATGTGGCCAAAACTTTCACCGGTATCATCAAAGCGCTCGAGAAATATGCCGATAAACTGAAAGAGCACAAAACCAAAATCTACGTTCGCCGCGGTGGTCCAAACTACGAAAAAGGTCTCAAAGATATCAAAGAAGCGGCGGAACGCCTGGGCCTTTATATGGAAGTTTACGGACCCGAAACCCACATCACCGACATCGTGCGTATGGCACTTGAGAAGTAAGGGAGAGTGAAATGAACAATCGACTGTTTACCAAAGATACCCAAGCGATTTTCTGGAACAACAACAAAAAGGCGATCCAGCGAATGTTGGATTACGACTATGTCATCAACCGTGAAAAACCCTCCGTCGCCGCGATCGTCGCACCGACGAGTTCCAGTAAGTTCGAAAAGTTTTTCTACGGTCCCGAAGAGATCATGATTCCGATGTACAAAAGTACGAAGGAAGCGGTCGAAAACCATAAAAACGCCGATGTCCTGCTCAACTTCGCATCGTTCCGTACCGCTTATGATGTGACGATGGAAGCGCTGGATCTTGGCGATCAGTTCCGAGTCATTATGGTGACGGCTGAAGGGATTCCCGAAAGACTCGCCCGCAAGATGAATCAACGCGCTCGCGACAACGGTACGCTCGTGATCGGACCTGCGACGGTCGGTGCCATTACACCCGGTGCTTTCAAGATCGCCAATATCGGTGGTACGATCGAAAATATCATCAACTCCAAACTCCATCGCGCCGGTAGTGCGGGTCTCGTGACACGCTCCGGTGGTCTTTTCAACGAACTTTGCAACATCATCTCTCTCAATGCCGACGGTATCGCCGAAGGTGTGGCGATCGGTGGTGACCGTTTCGTCGGTTCGGTCTTCATCGACAATCTCCTTCGCATGGAACAAAACCCCGATGTCAAATATATGATTCTCCTTGGAGAAGTGGGGGGTACCGAAGAGTACAAAGTCATCGAAGCGGTCAAATCGGGTCAGATCAAAAAACCGATCATCGCATGGTGTATCGGTACTATCGCCAAACATTTCAGTTCCGGTGTACAGTTTGGCCATGCAGGTGCCAGTGCCAACGCCGAGCGTGAAACGGCGGAAGCCAAAAACGCGGCAATGCGTGAAGCGGGCATCCATGTCCCGGCTAGTTTCAACGATTTGCCGCAGACCATCCACCAAGTCTATACGGATTTGAAAAAAGAGGGTGTCATTCAAGAGATCGAAGAGCCCGAAGTACGTGAAATTCCAAAAGTTCGTAAGCCCAAAAACTTCATCTGTACAATCAGTGACGACAGGGGTGAGGAAGCGACTTACGCAGGCTATCCTATCAGTTCCGTCGCGACACCGGATACGGGTAAAAGCATCGGCGATGTGGTCAGTTTGCTTTGGTTCAAAAAAGTCTATCCGAAATGGGCGACCGATTTCATCGAAACGGTCATCAAGACCGTCGCCGATCACGGTCCGGCCGTTTCGGGTGCGCACAATGCCAAAGTGACGGCAAGAGCCGGTAAATCGGTCGTCGAATCCTTGGTGACGGGTCTCTTGACGATTGGGCCCCGCTTCGGTGGTGCGATCGACGGTGCGGCCAAATATTTCAAATATGCCAACGACAACGACATGTCACCGGCGGAGTTCCTCGCCTATATGAAAAAGCAAGGCATTCCGATTCCCGGTATCGGCCACCGTATCAAATCGGTCCGCAACCCGGACAAACGGGTGGAAGGGCTTAAAAAATATGCCGCCGAACATTTCCCTACCACGTCCCTTCTGGACTATGCCTTGAAAGTCGAAGAGTTGACCACGTCCAAAAAAGAGAATCTCATTCTTAACGTCGACGGTACCATCGGTATTTTGATGGTCGACATGTGGCGGGCTCTTGGCTATAGCGAGAAAGAGATCGACGAATTCATCGAAAGCGGGACACTCAACTCCTTCTTCATTCTCGGTCGAACGATCGGTTTCATCGGTCATGTTCTCGATGAAAAACGATTGGCGATGCCGATGTATCGTCATCCGTTCGACGATATTCTATACGATGTCAAAAAAGCCGAAGAGATTAAATAATCTTTCTTCACCTTCCATAACTCCTTTGTGGTATAATTGGCGAAAGCCTGTTATACCCGGGAGTCCCCGATGAAAAAAGCCTTTACGATGATTGAGCTCATCATGGTGATCGTAGTCGTAGGTATATTGACGGCCATCATGATTCCACGTTTTACCGACGACAAATTACGAGAAGCTGCCGATCAGATCATCTCCCACATTCGATATACACAACATCTAGCAATGATCGACGATCGATTCGACCCGACCGATTCGAACTGGTATAAAGAACGGTGGCAAATCGGTTTTTGGCAGTGTACCAACAACGATTGGTACTATATAGTCGGCCATGATCTCGACCATGGGGGTGGGATAGGCAACAGCGAGTCCGCTATCAATCCTTCGGACCAGAAACATCTTTTTACATCCAACGCTTGTACGCCTGCATCCAACGAGAGTGGCGAGATACTGATTTCTAAAAGATTCGGTATCAACAACGTCATCTTTTCCAACGGTTGCGGTAACAATCAATATATCGCTTTCGACAATCTTGGAAGACCTTACGAATCCACGTTGGGTGCGACGATGTACGATTTGGTGTCGAGCAGGTGCGATATATCCTTTGTCGGCAACGATGGGAACTTCACGATAAGCATCGAGCCCGAGACGGGGTACGTACACCTCTCTT
>CAZORY010000083.1:0-7395 GCA_964582435.1 uncultured Campylobacterales bacterium | reverse complement strand
CGTTCGGGCCTGGTCGGCGATCGCGCGAGTGATGGCCTGGCGAATCCACCAGGTGGCGTAGGTGGAAAATTTGTATCCCTTTTTGTATTCGAACTTGTCCACCGCTTTCATCAAACCGATGTTACCTTCTTGGATCAGGTCGAGAAATGGGAGGCCGCGGTTGGTATAGCGTTTGGCGATCGATACGACGAGTCGAAGGTTGGACTTGGCCATACGGGTTTTAGCTTCTTCACTGATTTTTTTGCCCCGTTTGATCTGCTCCAAAATCTCTTGAAGCTTTTCGGGATCGAGATTGAAACTATCCTTGCTCGCCTCTTTGGTTTGGAAGAGTTTCTTGATTTGCAGATAGGTGCTGACCATCGTCGCTTCCGGTACGGCGGCCGCGATCTCCTCTTTGGACATGTTGACGATATTGTCGAGAATTTTTTGGTGATTGGCTTTGAGTTGGTCGTTGAAAAGGGGCAGCCGATATTCGAGACGTTTGAGCTCTTTTTCGAACCCTTCGTCGCTTTTGAGAGCCGTCTCCATCGCTTTGACCAGTTCGTTGATCAGTTTGGAAGTCGGGCCAAGGTCGAGCAACCGGTCTTTGAGCACCTTCTTTTTCCACGAGAGGACCAGCTGATAACGAAATTTCTCCTCTTCGTCCGCATCCTCCGCCGGCTCTTTCTGCTGGGTTTTGAGCCAATCTTTTTTCGCCTTTTCGAGGGCTTTGAAGGTTTCGACGACTTTCTTGACGCGCTTGGAGTCTTTGGCGCTTTTCTTTTTGGCCTCGTCCATCTCCTCCTCGTCGTCGCTATCGCTCTCTTCGAAGCTTTTGAAGAGCTCTTTGACCCGGCGCTCACGATTGATGAGAGGCTCTTTGTAATCGAGAATGAAGTCGATCAAATAGGGAACCGAACAGATGGCGTCGAGAATGATATCTTCACCCATCTCGATCTTTTTGGAAATTTCGATCTCTTCCTCTTTCGTCAACAGAGGGATCTGTCCCATTTCCCGCAGGTACATTCGTACCGGCGAATCACTTCGCGACCATTCCAAAAGCTCTTTTTCACGAGTGAAGTCGAACTCCTCCTCCAGCGATTCGTCGCTGAACCTCTTCTTCTCCGTCTCGCGCTTCTCCGCTTCTTCGATATTGAGCAGCATCGCCCGTTCGCTGGAAGTGATGATCTTGACGTCGTACTTCTTGGCCAGCTTGAGGATATTTCTCGCTTGGGCCGCCGTCGGCTGTTTCTCGAACAGCTGCACGATCTTTTCGAAGGTGATATATTTTTCGTTTTTATGCTCTTCGAAGAGTTTTTCGAGGGCTTGATTCAGCTCTTTTGCAGTCATGTAAGGAGGGCTCCTTCGTCAGAGTAGGGTGGATTATATCCAAAAAAGAGTAAAAAAAGGTTAATGGACCGCTAACCTTTTCGAAGTATCCAAAAATGCCATGCTCTATATCATCGGCATATAAGTAGGAGCGTTGAGGGTTTTTTGTAAAAAAAATTCAATGAACCTAAGCGAAAAGTGGAACGCTTGTTGCTTGTTTGAACGACAATCCATCTGGAAGGATGCCGATGCAAAATGGTTTCTATACGGTGACGGGGGGTATGGTCACCCAGTTCAATAGATTGGATACGATCAGTGTGAACCTCGCCAATCTGCGAACGGACGGTTACAAAAAACGGGATGTGATCATCGGAGATTTTATGCGGATTTTCCAGGAAAAACGAGATGAATTGCCACTCGCCAATCAGACGAAGGAAGCCGCCAAATTTCTCAACCGTTCCATCAACAGGGTCCCAAGAATCGTCGAGAAATATACCGATTTCGCGATGGGGCCTATGGCCAATACGGGCAACCCATTGGATGTGGCGTTGGGGGAGAAGGATCTTTTTTTCGTCGTCCAGACCCCTCAAGGATTGCGATTGACCCGTAACGGCGCTTTCAAACTGGATGACAATGGCCGTCTCGTAACGAAGGAGGGGTACAAAGTCCTCTCCAGAAACTGGTTTCAAAATCATCGGGCGATCACCATTCCTGATGACGCCCTCAAGATAAACATTTCGAAAAATGGGCGTATCGAATACCTAGATCAGACCGCCATGGATACCCCTATCTACCTGGACGAGTTGATGGTGGTTCGCGTGGACGATCTGAAAAACCTGGCACCGGAAGGGGACGGTCTGTTCACGATGCCGGGACGAAATATCCAACAGCAAATACATATCGTCACCGAAACGGCTCAGGTGCACCAGTATATGCTGGAAAAGAGCAACGTCAATCCGATCCGTGAAATGACGGCACTCATCGAAACGAACCGACTCGTCGAAATGTATCAGAAAGCGATGAGTACCCAAATGGACGACATGAATGGCGACGCCATCAACAAACTCGGCTCGGTCAGAGTCTAACGTAGGAGGAAGCATAGATGTTACGAGCACTGTATACGGCAGCGACGGGGATGATGGCCCAGCAACTGCAGATCGATACCACATCCAACAATATCGCCAATGTCAACACCATCGGTTACAAGAAACAGCGGGCGGAGTTTGCCGATTTGATGTATCAGACGGCGGAGTACGCCGGGACTTCCACCAGTGAAACGACACGATCACCTACCGGTATCTCGGTCGGTCTCGGCGTCCGCCCGACCGCTATCGTCAAACAATTTTCCCAAGGAAATTTCAAAGAGACCGGCAACAATCTCGATCTAGCCATCACCGGCAACGGTTTTTTCAAAATTTTGATGCCTGACGGGACGGAAGTCTATACGCGAAACGGCGCTTTCAAAGTGGACGAGACGGGGACCATCGTCAATTCGGACGGATACAAGCTTTCTCCAGAAATCGTCATACCCGAGGATGCGGTGGCGATCAGTATCGGAACCGATGGCACCGTGTCGGTATTGCAGGCGGGGCAACAGGAGTCGACCGAAATCGGTCAGATTCAGTTGACCAATTTCATCAACCCCGCAGGCCTTCACTCTTTGGGGGACAATCTCTATATCAACACATCCGCTTCCGGCGACCCGATCGAGGGGATTCCCGGCCAAAACGGGCTGGGGCAGATTCGTCAAGGATTCGTGGAGATGAGCAACGTCCAACTCGTCGAAGAGATGACCGATCTGATCACCGGTCAGCGGGCGTACGAAGCCAACTCCAAGGCGATCACCACCAGTGACGAAATGCTGCAGATCGTCAACAATCTAAAACGATAACGCAATTTTTCAGCTAGGCACGAGCGGCACTGCCGGTCGTGCCCCGTACTTCCGAGAGTCCCTTAAATTCTTCGCTTAATCTTCCTTGGCGTCCCCTTTTGCTATAATCCGCGTAAATTTCTAAAAGGAACGGAATGAACGTCATTACCGGAAAAGTCTGGAAATTCGGTGACAATATCGACACCGACCTGATAATCGCCGCACGCTATCTCAACACGTCCGATCCCCATGAACTGGCCAAGCACGTGATGGTAGATGCGGACCCGGAATTCGTCAAGAAGATGCAGCCCGGCGATATCATCGTCGCCGGTGAGAATTTCGGTTGCGGTAGCAGTCGCGAACATGCGCCCATCGCGCTCAAGGCGGCGGGTGTCGCCGCTGTCGTGGCCAAAAGTTTCGCCCGTATCTTCTATCGTAACGCTTTCAATATGGGACTACCCATCTTCGAACTTCAAGAGACGGACAAGATCAACGAAGGCGATCTGATCAGCATAGAAATGGATCAAGGGAATATCGTGGACCTGAACAAACGAATCACCTACAAGTTTCAGCCGATTCCACCCTTCATGCAAGAGCTTCTTGCTTGCGGTGGTTTGATCAACTACGCCAAAGCGGAAATGCTCAAGCGTGAGGAGAGAGTTTGATGCGTACCTACAAAATCGCCCTTATCAAGGGGGACGGTATCGGGCCGGAAATCATCGAAGAGGCGGTCAAAGTCCTCGACGCGGTGAGTTTCGCCGAAGGATTCGAGCTCAAATATACCGAATATTTGTTGGGTGGGGCCGCTATCGACGCGACCGGCGATCCGGCCCCCAAAGAGACGCTCGAGGGGGTGAAACAGGCCGATGCGGTACTTTTCGGCGCTATCGGTGGCGAAAAATGGGACAATCTACCCCGTGAAAAACGACCCGAGACAGGCCTTTTGAAGTTGCGCAAAGAGATGGAGGTCTTCGCGAATCTCCGCCCTGTGACCGTCTACGACGAGTTGGTCAACGCATCGACGCTCAAACCTTCCGTCATTCAAGGTGTGGACTTGATGGTCGTCCGCGAATTGATCGGTGGTATCTATTTCGGCCAGCCGCGAGGCAACGACGGTGAAAAAGCATTCAATACGATGGTCTACACCAAACCGGAGATCGAGCGAATCGCCAAAGTGGCGTTCGAAATCGCGATGAAGCGTAGCAAACGTGTCTGCTCTGTGGACAAAGCCAACGTTCTGGACGTCAGCCAACTTTGGCGTGATACGGTCGAAGAGGTCGCGGCAAACTATCCGGAGGTGACGCTCACCCATATGTACGTGGACAACGCCGCGATGCAGTTGGTCCGCGATCCCAAGCAGTTCGACGTGATTCTTACCGGCAATATTTTCGGTGATATCCTCAGCGACGAGGCGAGTATGCTCAGCGGTTCCATCGGTCTACTGCCATCGGCTTCCATCGGCGAGAAGTACGGCCTTTACGAACCGATCCACGGCTCCGCGCCCGATATCGCCGGCCAAGGCATCGCCAATCCGATCGCGACGATCGCCAGTGCCGCGATGATGCTGCGATACGCCCTCAAAGAAGAGAGTGCGGCGGATCGTATCGAACGGGCGATCAAGCAGGCACTGCACGAAGGGTATCGGACCCAGGATTTGAGTGCTTTCGATGCGAAAGAGGTCTGTTCCACCAGTGAAATCGGCTCCATTATCGCCAACTACGCCTCCAAATAGGACGGTGGATAAGAGCGTGTCATGAAGACCCTTACGCTGGCGCATATCTACGAGCTTCAGGGGCTGAAATCCGACGCCATCGAAATCTACAAGGAGATTCTGAAGAAGGATCCAAGCAATGCCGAAGCGAGGGCGGCGATCCATCGGCTCTCAGGCGTGAGGCGCCACTTCAAAGGGGTGAACGAATCGATGAAACGTCTTTTTCTTACGATGGAAAACGACGAAGAGTTCGCCCGTTTCGAAGCTTGGTTGGCCAAATTGTAAGGGGGTGTCGATGGAACTCAAAGATGTGATACTTTCGACATTGGCGGAGATGGGAGACGACGAAGGGAATGGTGGTGTCTCCGCGAATCGACCGATGAAAGGCGAAGAGAAGAGCCAAGGGACGGCCCGTGAGGAGCTTTCCGTCGAGACCCCTTCAACGCTTGCATCTGTCGACGAATCGGAAGCTAGCGAGAGCGAAGAGGAGCGTCTCTTTCTCGAACATCTTCGCGAACGTCTGTTGGTGCTTTTCGAAGGGTTTCAATCCCCCAACAACAAAAAGATCGAAGCCAAAATCGATCTGACGCTCAATTTTCTCGAATATCTGCTAGCCACTCTCGACGAACGTATCGACCGCTTGAAACGATCGTGAAACTTCCCGCACCTTTGCCTTCGAAACTCGAAAACGAGCTTCGATCCGTCGTCACCTTTTTCGACGAACACTATCCAGAGGTCCGACTCTACCTAGTCGGCGGAGCCGTGCGAGATATGATCATGGGGCGTGAGGTCTACGATTTGGATATCGAGTGTTTCGGAATCGATCCCGAAACCTTCGACGAGGCGATGACACGTCTGGGAGCGAAGGGCGTAGGTAAGAGCTTTTTCGTCTACAAGTATGGATCGATCGATCTGGCGTTGCCTCGTATCGAGCGCAAAACGGGTGCAGGGCATAGGGGATTTGCCGTAGCATTGGCGAAAGATACGAAAGAGGCGAGCCGTCGTAGAGATTTTACGATGAACGCTTTGATGATCGACCTTGCCAGTGGTGAGATCATCGATCATTGGGGAGGATTGGCGGATATTCGACGACGATTGATCCGAGTCGTCGATCCGAAGAGATTCGTCGAAGATTCCTTACGCGTCCTTCGGGCGATGCAATTTAGTGCGAGATTGGCGTTTCGTATCGAAAAGAAGAGTCGCGATCTGATGTGTCGAATGGATTTGGACGATCTGAGTCCCGAACGAATCTTTTGGGAATTCGAAAAGATGTTCCATGCTCCATGGCTTCATTACGGTCTTTACGCGATGGCGGACCTGAAGATTGGCGAAAAGATCGTGGGCGTGCAATTCGGGCGTCGCTCGTTCGTGAAGATGGCGCGACATATGCAAAAGGCCAGGCGGGTAGGCGATGGCGGTATGCGACCTTACTACTTTCTCTATATCCTCGCCGCCGATCTCAAAAAATCTCCCCTACGGCTTTGCGATAAAATCCATACCCCCAACATCTACAAAAAAGTTCTCCACTTTCAAAAAAGAACGCCTCATCGTATCACCGATCGATTTCTTGGCGCCCTATCTTTGCGTTATCCCATGCGTCAATGGCTGGGAATCTATGCCGACGATTGCGTCTCGCGTACTCGAAGGCTGGGGATTTACGAACGTCAGTTCGATCCTGGTGTTCGACCGGCGGATCTGCTTGATGAGGGTTTTTCCGGCAAAGCTTTGGGTGAGGAGCTAAGACGCCGACAGCTGGCGGCCGTCAGAGAGCATTTTGGTCGTTTTTAATGACGTTGAAGGTATAATCGACCCACGATATCGAAAGGCCGATCCATGACTCAACACTATCGCGTTTTGATCGATTGCAAGGATGAAAAAGGGCTCGTTTACAAGATCAGTAAAGCCTTTTACGATTTTGGACTCAATGTGGAGAAGAACCGGGAGTTCGTCGACGCCCAAAACGGTAAATTTTTCATGCGCAGTGAAATCAGCGGGACGTTCGATCCTTTGGCCCTGGAGGCGGAATTGAAAACGGTATTGCCCGAAAGGGCACGGATCAGGCTCGTCGAACCCCGTGCCAAACGAATCGTTTTGATGGCGACCAAAGAGAGCCATTGCCTTGGAGACATTCTGATTCGGCATGAAGCGGGGGAACTGGAGGCCGACATTCTAGGCGTCGTCTCCAACTACGACCATCTACGCTCGCTGGTGGAGCGTTTCGAGATTCCTTACGTCTGTGTCAGTCATGAAGGATTGCAACGTGCCGAACACGAGGCGAAGGTATTGGAAGCTCTCAATGGATTTGGGCCGATCGATTATATCGTGTTGGCCAAATATATGCGTATTTTGACCCCGGAGTTCGTCGCGCGCTTCGAAGAGAGAATCATCAACATTCATCACTCGTTTTTGCCCGCGTTCATCGGTGCCAACCCTTACAAACAAGCGTACGACCGGGGCGTGAAGATTATCGGCGCGACCGCCCATTTCGTCAACAACAATCTCGACG
>CAZORY010000082.1:0-7423 GCA_964582435.1 uncultured Campylobacterales bacterium | reverse complement strand
ACGGGTCCCTTGACCCGCGGCCAGAACGATGACGGAAAGTGACATGTTGGAAGCCTCGCAAATATGGTAGATTTAGTAGATTTTAACGCAATTAAGTTTAAAATGTCCCAAATTTCGGGGAAACGGACATTTCGTATCGCTTGGGGTCGACGCTATTTAGCGATCGGATAAAATGCCGATTTATAAGCGGCATGGCCAATGAAAAGCATTTTATGAACTTTAGGAGATTGGATGGATCTGGGTAGCGTCATCGGTTTGGTTTTGATTCTCGGCCTACTGTTCGGTGCGATGGCGATGGGTGTGGGGATCGGTGCCTATATCGACATCCCTTCCGTGTTGATCGTCATCGGCGGCTCGATCGGAGCGCTTCTGGTGGCCTTCAAGATGGAACAGATGAAGAATTTCGTCAAAATCTTCATGATCGCCATCAAACCCCCGCAAGAGAACGTTCCCGAACTGATCAAGAAACTGGTCGACTATTCGACGCAAGCGAGACGTGACGGCATCCTCTCCCTCGAAGCGGCGGCGAACAACGAAGAGAACGATTTTCTCAAAAAAGGACTCTCGATGGCGGTGGATGGGAACGAACCCGACACGATTCGAGAACTTTTGGAGATAGAAATGGAGCAGACCAGTGAGCGCCACAAAGGAAACGCCGCCATTTTCAGTCAGTGGGCGGGCCTTGCCGGCGCGATGGGGATGATAGGTACGCTGATCGGTCTGGTCGCGATGCTTTTGAACATGTCCGATCCCAGTGCGATCGGCCCGTCGATGGCGGTCGCGTTGCTGACGACGATGTACGGTGCGATGATCGGTAACATCTTCGGCAATCCCATCGCCAACATTCTCAATATACGCGATAGCGACGAATTGTTGGTCAAGACGATCATTTTGGAAGGGATCATGTCCATTCAGGCGGGTGACAATCCCCGGACACTCGAAGCCAAACTACTCTCTTTCCTCCCTCCCAACGAGCGAGTCAGCCAATTTGAGTAAGGTTTAACCGATGGCCAAACAGAAATGCCCCGAATGTCCTGAATGTATGCCCGAATGGTTGGCGGCTTTCGGGGACTTGATGAGTCTTCTGCTCTGTTTTTTCGTATTGCTGCTTTCGATGTCGACGATGGATGCCAAGAAGCTCGAAGAGGCGATCGGCTCTTTGGCGGGTGCTTTGAGCGTCTTGGAAGGGGGTGAGCGTTCGGAATTGCAAGAACGCCGTATGGAAAGTGGTTCCGGAGGCGGGGCTGCCGCCACGTCTCCGACGCAGATCGAGACGGCTCAACAAGCACAATCGAAGATGGCCCAACAGATCAGTAAGATGTGGATGCAGATGGTTTCGTTGAAAAACGAAATGAACGAAATCATCATGAGCCAGGGGGCGACACCGGTGGCACTGGAGGAGTCCGAAAAAGGATTTTTGCTCCGGCTGCCCGCCGAACTGCTTTTCAAACCCGGTGAAGCTAGCATCGACAATACCGACGCGTTGCTCTTTCTCAAACGAATCGCCATGATCATCCATCGTCTACCCAATACGCTGCAAGTGAACGTACGAGGTCATACGGACGACCAACCGCCCGGTCCGAAGAGTCCCTATCGGGACAATTGGGAGCTCTCGACAGCCAGAGCGGTCTCCGTCGTGAAGGAACTGATCAAAGACGGTGTCGATCCCAAACGTCTGAGTGCTTGCGGCAAAGCCCAATACGATCCGATCGCCACCAACGCCACACCGGAAGGGCGTGCCAAAAATCGGCGGGTCGATCTCTACTTTTTCTCCAACGAACCCGAACTGGAAGAGAAGGCCCGCCAATCGGTCCTCGATGCCGGTCTGAAGCCTGAATGATTTTCGCCGATACGCTACAATAACGGCATGAAAAGGCTCCCGATTCTATTTTGGCTATTGGTCTGTTCGTTGCCGGCGATGAGCGCGGTGGATATCCCGACGGTCAACCTCTCCATCGGCGCTCCGACGGAACCGAAGGATTTGGTCAACACGCTCAATATCGTCATCGTTTTGACACTCCTGGTGTTGGCACCCTCATTGATATTGGTAATGACGAGTTTTCTAAGACTGATCGTCGTCTTTGCCTTTTTGCGTCAAGCGATGGGGACCCAGCAGACGCCTCCTACCCAGTTGTTGGTGTCGTTGGCTCTGGTACTCACCCTTTTCATCATGGAGCCGATGGGCAAACAAGCCTACGAAAATGGGATCAAACCCTATATGGACAAGAAGATCGGATACGAATTGGCTTTCGATCGAGCGGTCGAACCGTTCAAAAAATTCATGCTAAGAAACACGAGGGAGTCGGATCTGGCCCTCTTTTATCGTATTCGTCATCTACCCAATCCGAAGACGGAGGCGGATGTGACGCTTCCTGTGTTGCTTCCTGCCTTCATGATCAGCGAATTGAAGACCGCTTTTGAAATCGGATTTTTGATCTTCCTGCCCTTTTTGGTGATCGATATGGTCGTCAGTTCGGTATTGATGAGTATGGGTATGATGATGTTGCCGCCAGTGATGATTTCGCTACCGTTTAAAATCCTGATCTTCGTCTTGGTGGATGGCTGGCATCTGTTGGTCGGAAATCTGGTAGAGAGTTTCAAATGAGATGCGTCCATTTCGGTGCATGCGGCAGTTGTTCGTTGTACGACAAGAGTTATCCTGCCCAATTGGCCGAGAAGATGGCTTCGCTTTCGACGATGCTTGCGCCTTTCTATCAGGGGGCGATCACACCCTATCCGTCACCGCGGATCCATTATCGTGCCCGTGCGGAGTATAAAGTCTATCATGACGAGTCGGGTGCCCATTATGCGATGCGGCACTTGAACAAACGGGCTTTCGTCCGACTTCGCGAGTGCCCGATGGTGCTTTCGTCCATAGAAGAGCGGATGTGGCCGCTGATGGAGATCGTCAACGAAGAGGAACGGCTGTCCGACAAGCTTTTCGGTATCGAATTTCTTTCGGCAAAGAGTGGAGAGACGCTGACGACCATGCTCTATCATCGTAAGCTCGACGAGGCGTGGCGAGAACGAGCGGAGGCACTCTCCCAAAGGCTGAAGATGAAACTTATCGGCCGAAGCCGGGGGCAGAAAGTGGTCTTGGACGACGAATATATCACCGAATCCCTGGATGTGGACGGCCGCACCTATCGTTACCGTCATTACGAGCAAAGTTTCACCCAGCCCAACCCTTTCGTCAACGAAAAGATGATCGGCTGGGCGATGGAGCAGGCTCGCCGTTTCGGACGTGGGGATCTGTGCGAACTATACGCGGGAGCTGGGAATTTCACGATTCCTCTCTCTCATCTCTTCGAACGGGTGATCGCTACCGAAATATCGAAGCGCTCCATCAAAGCGGCTCAAGAAAATTGTCGTTTGAACGGTGTGGAAAATATCACTTTCGTGCGGATGAGTAGCGAAGAGTTCACCGAAGCGTTACAAGGGACGAGGATTTTTCGAAGATTGGCAGGTATCGATCTGAATCGTTACGACCTTCGGACCGTTCTGGTCGATCCTCCCAGAGCGGGACTGGATGAAGGGACGAGGGCCTTGATCGCTCTTTTCGATACGATTCTTTATATCTCTTGCAATCCAGAAACTCTGATCAGAGACTTGCAGACGCTTAGCAAGTCCCATCGGGTGATGGATGCCGCTCTTTTCGACCAATTCGCCTACACGCCCCATATGGAAGCGGGCGTGCTGCTGGTACGTCGCTAGCGCGAGGTTTCACCCAACCATCGAATTACAAAAAGGCGTTCCAAGCCTGTTTGAGCAGCGCCAAGTTTTCAGGCGTGGCGTAGGGTTTGATGTAGTCGAGCAGAGCAGGCGCGAATTTGGCGATCATGCTATTGTCCATTCCCAGCATTTTGAAGGTACTCCCTACGATATCGGTACCTCCGAGCATATTGGCGGCACCGCTGACGAGGGCTTCGTTACCGTTTACGACGCTCGAGAGACCGGGTACGCTTTTGAGGAGTTGGGAGTAGTTGGAGCGAGGCATCGACTGTGCGGCAGCGGTCATGAGGGCCGCGGTGCCGCCACCGGCCTGTTTAGGCGTGACGCCAAGGGAACGGGTGAGGGTCGAGATGAGGGCATTGTCCGTCTGGGCGGATGTTTGTGCGGATGGAGTACTACCCAAGCTCGGGGCCTTTTGCATGATGGCGTCGAAGAGCCCTGCATGGGCATAGATACCCGCTATCAGTAGCGATATGGAGATTTTACGTTTCATGATGTTCCTTTTCGTTTCAAAATGGATTGTATCATAAAACTCACTCTCCCCCGGAAGGAAGACCCGCTTTTTTCCATCCGAAGACGAAGCCATCTTCCAGATTGTAGACGTTTTCGAAACCGTTCTTCGTCAGTTTGTCGGCGGCGTAGGCCGAGCGTTCGCCGCTTCGGCACATGACGATGACGGGTCTGTCCAGTTTACCGTGTACCGCTTTGACGACCTCTTCGACGAATTTGTCGTTTTCGTCCATCATTGGTCGATAGGTCTTTTTGACATGGATGGCCTTGCCTTTTTGACGCTCCACTGCGGCCACTTTTTCTCGTACGGAAAGTGGGGGGAGTGCGACCCGGACGAAAAAGATGGGAATGTTGATCGCACCGACCGCATGACCTACGTAAAGATACTCGACCGGGTCTCTGACGTCGATCAACAATGCATGCTGTGTTTGGACCATCTTCGCCGCTTCATGGGCGTCGATATCGTCACTATATTCGTATTCGCTCGCCCAAAGGGAGACCGAGAGGATGAAAATGACGATGAAATTTATGATTTTCATAATACTCCTTTATAAAAAGTTCGCGCAATGTTATCATAATCGTTCCATTTATTCATTGAATGACGCTCGTCCATCGTCAATCATAGCCGGCGAAATTCGTGTTCTCTACTTGTCGTTGTCAACCATTCACACTCGATGGTAAGGATAAAAGCACACCATCTATATTTTAATAGTGAGAATGAATATCAATACTCTTGACAAGTTCGGCTTTTTGCCTTATAATTCGGACAAATTTACTCCGGATAGAGGAGAGAAGATGAAACCTGTCACCGAGTGTCGAATCGGATGTGAAGGCATCATCGTCAAAATCAAAGCGCAAGAGCCGATACGCGGTCGATTGGTCGCTTTGGGACTTGCGAAAGGTGGCCATATCAGAATACTCGATCATACTTTGGCCAAACAGACGTGGGAAGTGGAAACGGACGATACGAAACTCGCTTTGCGAGAGGAAGAGGCCGCCTCCGTCTTCATAGAACCGCAAGAGTGTGATGCATGAGATCGATCAAGGTAGCGTTGGCCGGACAGCCCAATGTCGGCAAATCCTCCATTATCAACTCGATGACGGGTGCCCGTTTGCATGTGGGGAATTTCTCCGGTGTGACGGTGGAAAAGAAAGAAGTTTACATCACCCGTGGCGACTACGAGATCGAGATCGTGGATTTGCCGGGGATCTACTCTCTCAACGCCTATACGCCCGAAGAGCAGGTGACGAAAACGTTTCTTTTCGAAGAGTCCTACGACTTGATCGTCAATGTCGTCGACGCCAACACCCTTTCTAGAAACCTCATTTTCACTTTCCAATTGATGGATATGCAAAAAAAGATGATTCTCGTCGTCAACATGATCGACGAAATCGAAAAAGAGGGTGGGGCGATCGACAAAGCCAAATTGGAAGAGTTGCTAGGTATTCCGGTCATTCTCACATCCGCCAAAGAGCATCGGGGTGTGGACGAAATCGTCGATACGATCGTTGCTTGTCATGAGAAGGCCAAACCCAAAAACAAACTCTATTACGACGAGCGGATCGAAACCCAGATCGGTCGGATCGTGAAAGTACTGCACAAATCGCCCCATTTCAAAGACCCCGATTACGCCCGTTTCATCGCCATCCGACTGCTCGATCGTGACGAATATGTCTACAAAATCGTCCATGATCTGCCGATTTTCATCGAATTGCACGAACTCCTTGGAAAAATCTACAAAGAGTTGGAGCTTGAGTTCGACGAGGAGAGTACCGCCGATATCATGAGCGACGAACGCTACGCATTGGCCAAAGCGCTGGTGATGGAAGCGATCAAAAAACCGGAGCGTCGGGTCACTTTGACGGAGAAGATCGACAAGATTCTGATCCATCCCGTATTGGGGCTGCCTATCTTCCTCTTTTTGATGTGGCTGCTTTTTCAGTTGACGTTCGAAATCGGGTCGATTCCTATGGATTGGATCGATGCCGGTTTCACCGAGATGGCCAACTTAGTCAAGGCGGTGCTGCCCCAAGGCCCCATCTCCTCGGTCTTGGCCGACGGTGTCATCCCGGCGGTCGGATCGATCATCATGTTCTTGCCCAATATTTTGATCCTCTTTCTTGGCATCAATCTGCTCGAACAGACGGGATATATGGCGCGTTCGGCTTTTTTGTTGGATGGATTCATGAAAAAATTCGGTCTTCAGGGAAAAGCTTTTATTCCCCTTGTCAGCGGTTTTGGCTGTACGGTACCGGCCTACATGGCCGCAAGGACGCTCAAAAACCCGACCGATCGGATCATCACGATGTTGGTGCTCGGATTCATGAGCTGTTCGGCGAGGCTGCCGGTCTATGTCTTGTTGATCGGCGCTTTTTTCCCCCATTCCCATGCCGGGAACATTCTATTCATCATCTACATCAGTGGTGCGATTTTGGGACTGATCGTCGCCAAAATCTTGCGTACGGTCCTTTTCAAAGGGGAGCCGGAGCCTTTCGTCATGGAGATGCCCCCTTACCGTTTCCCTTCGATGAAAGCGCTAGGTATGGAGCTTTGGATCAAAGCGAAACTTTTTTTGAAAAAAGCGGGAACTTTCATCGCCGGTACGTCGATGATCATCTGGTTTCTAAGCTCCTATCCGCACGATGCGACCATCCAGGCACGTTACGAAACGAAGATCGCCCACGCACAGCAAGCCGCCCAGAAGGAGCGACTGCAAAACGAGATGTCGGCTCAACTTCTTGAACATAGCTATCTGGGTCAAATCGGCAAGGCGATCGAGCCGGTTTTCGCCCCGTTGGGATTCGATTGGCGGATGTCGGTCGCGGTCATTTCCGGCCTAGCGGCCAAAGAGGTGGTGGTCTCGACGTTGGCGACCCTTTACGCCGTGGGCGATGCCGACGAAAAAAGTACGACGCTGCTTCAGAGGCTACGAGAAAACGTCGATTTCAAAGCGGCGATCGCCCTCATCGTCATCATCATGATCTATTCGCCGTGTATCGCGGCGATGAGTACGTTCTGGGCCGAAGTTCCCCAGTGGGTGTGGCGCGGCTTCTATCTCGTCTACCCCAACCTCCTGGCATGGCTGGCTGCCTTTTTCGTCTATCGCCTTCTGGCCGCGATGGGGTATTGACCCCCTTCTCGCCCCCACTTTCCAAATCCCCCCTTAACCCCCCTTTTGCT
>CAZORY010000081.1:2494-7531 GCA_964582435.1 uncultured Campylobacterales bacterium | reverse complement strand
GAAGAGACGCTGCAGACCCTTTTCGAAGAGGCCCCCGACATCGAAGAACGCGTCGCCAAAGTGGAAATCGAAGTGATGCTCAGCGGTCCCCACGACGCCAACAACGCCATCGTTTCGATCCACCCGGGTGCCGGCGGTACCGAAAGCCAGGATTGGGCGAGCATCCTCTACCGAATGTATCTTCGCTGGGCGGAGCGCCACGGCTTCAAGGTCGAACTCCTCGACTACCAACCTGGCGAAGAGGCCGGGATCAAAGACGTCAGCTTCATCATCAAAGGTGAAAACGCCTACGGCTATCTCAAAGTCGAAAACGGTATCCATCGTTTGGTACGTATCAGCCCCTTCGACTCCAATGCCAGGCGCCATACGTCGTTCAGCTCCGTCATGGTCTCTCCCGAAATCGACGACGATATCGCCATAGAGATCGAGGACAAGGATCTACGCATCGACACCTATCGCGCATCGGGAGCCGGAGGGCAACACGTCAACAAAACCGAAAGCGCCATACGAATCACCCATATCCCCACCGGCGTCGTCGTTCAATGCCAAAACGATCGCAGCCAACACAAGAACAAAGCCACCGCGATGAAGATGCTCAAATCACGCCTTTACGAACTGGAGATGGAGAAAAAGCGAGCCGAAGCCGAGGGTGTGGAAAAGAGCGATATCGGCTGGGGCCACCAGATCCGATCCTACGTACTCGCCCCCTATCAACAAGTCAAGGATCTACGCAGCAACCAGGCCTTCAGCAATGTCGACGCGATCTTGGATGGCGATCTGGACAAATTGATCGAGGGGGTCTTGGTCGCCGAAGCGGAAAAAGAGAGCGAATAGTTTCGAAGGAGAGAAAAATGGGATGGACCTGTTCCCACCAGCGAGGCCAGATGTGCGATCTTCTGAAGATCGTCTGCGATCCTGGAACCAAAGGATGCGTCCTCTACGGCAAAGCCCTCTTCGCCGATCCTAGCACGCCATCCAACGAAGCGATCGCCCGCCGGGAAGCGATGGAGGCGAAAAAGAAAGAGGACGCGATGAAACGGCTGATAGAGGAGGCGAAACGAGGCTTTTGAGCCGACCCACCAGGCCCTCATTCGCTATCTCTTCATTCTTCGGACTTTCATCCATAAAAGATCACAAAGATGGGCTGCACTACGAATTGACCGCCTTTTCGAGGTCTCGTTTCAAATTTCAACGAATCGCATGGATCAAGCACTCATTCGAACGAACCCGATCATTATTTCCATAAATAAAATGCTTATATACGATGTGTGGATGTCAAACGAGATGAAGAGAAAGAAGTCGATGAAAAATGGCGCGCTCGGCACGATTCGAACGTGCGACCGCTGGTACCGCAAACCAGTGCTCTATCCAGCTGAGCTACGAGCGCTCTGTCGATGTGGACGGGAATTATACAAAAAAAATTTTCAAAATGCAAGCCTACGCGCCGACACACGCTTCATTTGCTCTCATCAGCCTCATGGGAGCGAAGAGCGCATGAACTTCAGGGTTGTGGATGAAAGTTACGTTATAGGGATGTTCGGTGGCGATCTGAGAAAAACGGGAAGCTTCGGGTAGCTTTCGGATCTCTTTGGCGATACCGCCGAAAAGAATCAATCGGACCCGGTTCTCGTCCATACTAGCGAGCAGTGAACGAATGAAAGGACGCCAAGCGGCAGCATGGCGACGGGAAGAAGCCTTCTCCTCGTACACCAAAGAGGCATTGAGAAGCAAGACGCCGTTGCGCTCGAAATTCTTTCTCAAATCGTCGATCGTGCGAATCAGGCCCCGTTTGTCGATGGCGGCGATGGCCGACTGTGAAAGGTCGCAAGGGTCCAACAATCCTTCGCACACCAACGCCATCTTGACGAAATTTCTCAGGCTCGTGGCACGATTGACCGGTTTGGAGAGTCCCGTGTTAGAAAAAATCCGATCGACGGCGCCATCGATAAAGGCGTAACCGGTCGCCGAGACAGCGCGTGGGTAGGGATCCTGTCCGAAAAGAATATAGCGGACGTCCTCTCTGGGGAGGGTTTTGAACGCGTTGAAGATTCGAGGCTGCTCGGGAATCGTCCGAGCCTCCTGCAACCAGACTCGATACTCGACGTCGAGCATGGCATAGGCCTTCTCTACCGTATCGAGCCAGGATGGATGGACCTCACGCATGAATTTTGGAGAATTTAAGGACAAGTTCCACTTCCCCTTTGCCGAGTCGTAACTGCTTGGCGATCGTTTCGCTATCCATACCCTGTGCATGGAGCTGGAGGATCTTTTGCTCGTCCGGTGCGGCATGTTCCGAGGCGAAGGTCACTTGTCGAACCTTGCCGTCGAGGGTCTCCACACGCTCACGAAGCTCTTCGTGTATCCCGTCGATTTGTCGTTGCAGATGAAGCATGCCCGTATGCATCTCTTCCAGCCTTTCAGCCAGTTTTCTCGCTTCCTCGCTCATGCCTTCCTGACGACTTTCCAACTCCCGGCGCATCAGCTCTTCTCTCATCTCTTGACGGAGCTTGTCGATCTCTTTGGAGAGTTTGAAAATCTCCTGTCCCAGCCCATCGATACCCGCTTCCATCATAGCGATCTTGCGCCCTGTCTCCCTATCTTTGACGGCCATGTAGAGTACCACGACCAAAAAGGCCGCAGCCAACGCCGCCGTGATCCACGCCGTTTCGTTCACGCCTTCCCCTTCATCTGCCGGATCATCACCCGTTCCCTGGCCGTGATATATTGGTTCCATTCTTTCTCGTCACGCTCGTGCATCCGGACGATTTTCGCCAGCTTCTCGTCGACCCCTTCGAACCAGATGCCCATGTCTCGTTTCGGAAAAAGCGGCATTTCGATGCGACCGTAGTAGATCGTTCCCGGGTTCAGCTGCGCCTCCGCCAAGGCAAAATGTTCGAAACCCACCCCTTCGATCGACGCATGGTGGCTTAGGGCGACCCTTTCAGGCTCTTCGTGGCGTACCAGTCGCGTCAGCTCGTCCATCTTCCGATGCAGCTCCACCATCAAGTGCAAAAGCACCGGATCGGTCTCTTTCGTTTCGCCTCTAGCTTTGGCGATCTTGAGCCACTGACCGATCGGATCCTCGTCGGTTTCGCTCAACTTCTGAAACTCTCTCTCGAAAAGCTCTTTCCCCGCATCGGCAGGATCGAAATCAATCTCCAGCGGTGCGGGAACGAGACGGATCTTTTCGCTCACGACAGACTCCTATCCAGCACGATCGCCGCCAAATAGACAAACCCAAGATAACCGTTGACGGTGAAAAAAGCGCGATCGATCTTCGAAAAGTCTTTGGCTACGATGCGATGCTCGTACCACAACATCGCCCCTCCGGCCACGACGCCCAACCATGCGAAAAACCCCAATCCCGCTTCCACGGTGAAAAAAGCCCAAAAAAGCACCGCCAATCCATGAAAGATTCGGGCCAGAAAAAGGGTACAGTCACGCCCGTAACGTGAGGGAACGGAGTGCAATCCCATCTTCTTGTCGAACGCCATATCCTGGAGAGAATAGAGCAGATCGAAGCCCGCCACCCAAAACATCACGCCCACGGCCAACATGACCGACCACATCGGTATCGTCGCTTCCACCGCCACGGCGCCCGCGATCGGCGCCAATCCCAAAGAAAGACCCAATATCAGATGAGCCGTTGCGGAAAAGCGTTTGAACCAGGAGTAGCCGCCAAGAATCACCAGAATCGGGAAGGAGAGCCAAAAGGCCAGCCCGTTGATCGCCCAAGCGACGGCGACGAAAGCGACGGCGTTGAGTAGGATCAGCCATCGAAGCTGGGTGTGCGAAAAACGGCCGTCCACACTGGGACGATCTTTGGTGCGTGGATTGAGGGCATCGATATCGCGGTCGAGATAGCGGTTGACCAGCATGGCATAGTTGCGCGCCGTCACGGCCGCCAGGACACCCAGCCCCAGAAGGCGCCAGCCGAACCATCCATCCGCGGCTACGATCATCGCGATGAAAATGAAGGGCAACGAGAAGACGGAGTGCTGGAACATGATCAGCTCGTTGAAATCCCGATACCACTTCGCTATCGACACGGCCGCCCTTTTTTTGGCTCCCATTTTATCATATAATCGCCCTTATGAAAACAGTCGCCATACTCGGTCCCACCGCCAGCGGAAAAACCGACGTCGCCCTCCGTCTGGCTCGTCGTTTCGATGCAGTCATTCTCTCTCTCGATTCCCTGGCGGTCTACCGCCGCATCGATATCGCCTCGGCCAAACCGACCCCCAAAGAGCGCCACGGCATTCCCCATTTCGGCATCGACGTCATCGAACCGGATATGGCTTTTAGCGTCTCACTTTTCATCGATATCTATCGTGATGCAGCCCGTTTTTGTGAAACAGAGGAAAAACCGCTTCTGATCGTCGGCGGTACCGGGTTCTATCTCAAAATGCTGATGGACGGCCTCTCCGACCTACCCGCCGCGAATGCTACGATACGACATGCCGTCGACGAGACGCTCGAGGATCTGTCGAAAGCTTACGCGACGCTCGAAACGATCGATCCCGCATACGCCGCGAAAATCCCGCCGACCGACCGATACCGGATCGCTAAAGGTCTCGAAATCTACTATACGACCGGTCAGACGCCAAAACGCTGGTTCGACGACCATCCACCCAAACCCATCCTCTCCGATGCCACGTTATTGGAAATTTCACTCCCCAAAGAGCGGTTATGGAAGCGTATCGAAGCGCGGACGGCCGCCATGTTTCGCCAAGGTTTGGTCGATGAGGTGGCCAACCTCGAAAAAAGGTATGGACGGGCACCCCATCCCATGAAAGCGATCGGCATCCAAGAGGTGCTCGACTATTTCGACGGCAAACGCACTCTCCCCCAGACTCAAGAGGCCATCGCCATCCATACAAGACAGCTCGCCAAGCGGCAGCGGACTTTCAACACCACCCAACTACCCGACCATTTCAAAGGCGATCTGGAAGCGGTCGAGGCGATGGCGGTACGATCACTGAAGAGATAACGCCTCTTCGCACAACTGTTTCCACGCCCCGCCATTTTTTACCTTGA
>CAZORY010000081.1:0-2394 GCA_964582435.1 uncultured Campylobacterales bacterium | reverse complement strand
AGAGATAACGCCTCTTCGCACAACTGTTTCCACGCCCCGCCATTTTTTACCTTGATACACGATTCAAACGCTTGACGGGCTTTCTCACGTCGTCCCAAACGTTGATAGAGCGCTCCAAGCTCGTATCGCCATCTCGCGGACGCTTTGCCATCGAGTTTGAGGCTTTTCATCGATTCCACCACCTTCAGGGCCTCGTCGTATCGCTTCTGTGATTTCAACACTTTGATCAACTCGAACTCCACCCATGGCGAATAGGGATGACTACCCGACGCGTTCTGCAAGGCGATCAGTCGCTCCAACAGCCATCGACGCATCACATCGTCACCCTTCTTGCGGGCACTTTCGTACCCTTGGCGGTAGATGTCCGCCAACCGCATATCCCCTTTCGCTTGAGTCGAGAGTGTTTTGATGGCCGCCATCTCGTCGGCGTATCGCCCAAGAAGATGGTAGATGCGTATACGATCCCAGGCCATTTCGGGGCATCTTCGTCGCACCTCTTTCGTCAAAGCTTTCAGCTCTTCATAGGCTTCGAGCGCCTTCTTGGCCGACCCTTTTTCCGTCAAGTTATGTGCGATTCGGCAGAGCCAATCGGCCCGCTCTTTACGATCCCCTTTTTCGTACCCTTTTTGGGCGATTTTCAACGCATCGTCGTAACGGGCATAGCGTACATAACAATCGTAAACGAATGCCCATGCCTTTTTGGGCAACTCGATGTCGTATCGCGAGACCACCCTCACCGCTTCGTCGCACCGATCGTGCTGTTGGGCTTGAGAGAGCGCGCCTAACGCCGCCTTTCGCAACGCCTCTTGCGCCCTTTTTTTCGCCTCGGGATCGGCGATCTCATCCACTTTGTCGGATAGAGAGAGAGCTTGTTCGTAACGTCCCATAGCGGCCAATAGAGCGATCTTGGCAGCCATGGCTTTGTCGCCGATCGATTGGCCGCGGTATTCGTGGATCATGGTATCGTACCGTTCGAGCGCCTCCGTGGCGTTGGCGTCGTTACCGGCGACGAAGAGTTCGTCCAAACTCTTTTTCGCTTTGTCGCTGTACTTGCCGTAAGCGAACGCGTCGAGGTAGCGCTGATACCAAACGACCGCATCGGCGACATCCCCTTTTTCGTCGTACCATTCCCCGATTTCGAAGAGAATAGGTTCGTAGAGTTCGTCCAGTTTGGAGAGTTTTTTCAAAAGCGCCCGATCGATGGCGATCGCCAGGTCGTATCGATGTCTGGCGGCAAGTTGCTTGGCGATTTCATGGGCATCGTTTTTATCGCGCAACAAAAATGCAGGGTTTTTCTTCCATATCTTTTTCAAATAGGTCAGCGCCTCGTCGGTTTTGCCTTGATCGAGATTGCGAACGGCCAGTTTATACGCGGCGAGCGACGCGATATCGAGATCCTTCGTCGTGTAATAAGCTTGCAGATATCGTTTCATCGCCTCTTTGACTTTACCGTTGATATAGAGCTGGTCGCCAAGATAGATCAGACCCAAATCGGCGTATCGACTCCCTTTGTGTTCGTGGATGAGACGATTGAAAAAATAGTTGGCGTCGCTGACGAACCCCGTGGCGCTGTAAACTCTCGCCAACAGCAGCAACACTTCGGGAAGATATTCATCCGACGCGTAACGTTTGATGAAGATACGGCCGAGCTTTATCACTTCGTCGGCATTTTTCTTGATATCTTCGGCTACGAGAGACTTGATGCGATATCTTAGAAAATCGCTGGAAAAGATGGAACGTGGATAGAGTTCCATCGCGTCCGTCGCCAACTCGTACGCTTTGCGATACTTTTTCGAACGAAAAGCCGATTTGATCGCCATGAATGTCTCTACATCCTTTTTTTCCTTCATGAAAACCGGTTCGCCATTGAGATCCACGGCACCTACGGCAGGCAACGCGAGGTAGGAGAAATCGAGAGGAAAGGCCAGCCCCTCTTCGTATCGTTTAGCTCGTCCGATATAGGGCGGCTCCTTATCGTATCCCAAGATCACCCAATGGTTCGATCGTTTCAACGTTTTAGGAAAGATGACGGATTGCCGATAAAGAGGCGGAGGCAACGGCCGAGCCAAAGCCCGTTTCACAGGTGTCACGCGTACTTCGAAGGCTCCGTCGTTTTTTTTGAAGGTCATCTCGAAAAATGGACTTCTAACCGGCGAAAGATCCATCGTCGGCGCCTTGTCGAAACGGCATACGATCAACGATGGTTCGCCTCTTTCGCCATAATATGTCCGGCATGTGAACGGTCGTTCGTCACGTAGATGGAGAATCGCGTAGGGTTTTGTTTTTTCGATACCTCGTTTCAGATCGATGGAGAGGGCGTAAAGAGTGTGGAGTGCCACCAGGAGGATGAAGAGTGACCGCGCGACGATGGTCTACCTCCTGATCGATCGGCAG
>CAZORY010000080.1:0-7643 GCA_964582435.1 uncultured Campylobacterales bacterium | reverse complement strand
AGCTTAGGCCTATCGACGATCGTTCGGGTACCGAATCTTCGTGCCTCCCGCCCTTCGAGCCTGCTTTCGATCCGCCGATCGTCGATCTCGTAACCGACGAAACGCTCGAACGCCACTTGAGGGATACCTTTTTTCGTGACGATCTGCATATGGTAAGGTTCCAATGTCAAGATGGCGGCGATGGTAGCCGCCAGTAGAATCAATAAAAAGGTGTTGAGATTCAAAGCCACCGGGACAGATACTCCTCTTCCAAGCCCTCTTCGCGGATCAACAGTTCGATCATTTCACGCACCGCCCCTTCGCCCCCTTTGTGACTCAGTACCACATCGGCTATCGCCGCGACCCTATGGTGGGCATCGTCGGGGACGAAAGATCGTCCACACGCTTTCAACAGTCGATAATCGTTGAGATCATCTCCGATGGCCGCCACCTCGTCCAACGCGATGCCTCGCTCGAGACAAAGACGTTGTAACGTCGCCAATTTATCCGTGACGCCTTGGTAAAGATGGGAGATGCCTAGCTCTTCGGCACGACGGGTAACAATGCCTGAACGTCGTCCGGTGATGATAGCCGCTTCCCGCCCCAATCTCAACCAATTGACGATGGCGAATCCATCTTTGACGTCGAACGCTTTGAGTTCGTCCCCTTCGTTCGTATAGACGATCCGACCATCGGTCATACACCCATCGACGTCCAAAACCAGAAGACGGATCACAAGATCCCTTTGGTGCTCGGTACGCCGGTTCTGGCGTTGGGTGCGAGGGCGTGCCTGAGGGCCACGGCACACGCTTTGAAAGCCGCTTCGACAATATGATGACGATTGCTGCCCCGGCGCTGAACGAGATGTAGAGTGATCCCCGCATTGAAAGCAAACGCCTTGAAAAACTCTTCGACCAGTTCCGTATCGAACTGCCCCACTTTATCATGCACGTCCAGGGCATAGACCAGATAGGGTCGATTGCTCAAGTCCAGTGCGCACTCCACCGCCGCCTCGTCCATCACGACCACGGCATGTCCGAAACGCTCGACCCCCTCGATCGGGAAAACCGCCTCACGAAAAGCCTGTCCCAGGACGATCCCTACATCTTCGACACTGTGATGATCGTCCACATAGGTATCCCCTTTGCATCGTACTTTCAAATTCATCGTCCCGTGTTTGGCGAAACTTTCTAGCATATGGTCGAAAAATCCGATGCCCGTGTCGATATCACCTTGCCCTTGACCTTCCACGTCGAGACTGAGTACGATATCCGTCTCTTTGGTCTTTCTCTCTTTTTCGATCGTCATGTCGTTCCCCTTATGATGAATGCGCCCGGTATGTTCCAAGCTTTGATGAAGTCTCTAGCCTCCGCTTCCGAACCGAATCCCATGAGCCAGACCCGATAAAGAGGCTTGCCGCCGACATCGAAACGGCGTATTCGGGTATGGTATCGCCCTTCGAAATTGTCGTAACGATTTTTGTATTTGAGGGCCCCTTCATAATGTCTGAAGGCACCCACCTGTACGCCAAACCCCCCGAGCACTACCGATTTTTGATACCTATGGCCTGTTTTCTTGGCCAGCGAGGCGATGATTCTGTCGAAACCGAGTACCGTCAGTTTGACCGGTGCCGTACCGGTTCTGTCGATTCCCAGTCGCTTTCCGGCCGCATAGGAGAGATCGATGATGCGCCCTTTGACGAAAGGGCCCCGATCGTTGATACGGACGACGACGCTACGACCGTTGTTGAGATTGTCGACACGGACCATCGTATTCATCGGCAACGTTTTGTGGGCCGCCGTCATTTCGTACATATTGTAGATTTCACCGTTGGAAGTACGACCGCCGTGAAAATTGGGCCCATACCAACTGGCGATTCCCCGCTGGGTCCATCCTACCGAAACGACGGTCGGATAGTAAGTCCTCCCATGGACGGTATAAGGACGCAACGTCGCCCGATGAATCGCCGCAGAGGAGCGAGGCGCTTGATGATAGCCCCCTACGGGTATGCCCAACGTTCCGTTATGGCCGCTACATCCACCCAGCATCAACGCCGCCGTCAAAATCGACCACAAGATGGCGTCAATTCGGAATGACAAGTTTGTCCCCCACATGGATGATGTCACTGTTCAATCCGTTACGCTTCATGATGACGGCGACTTTCACACCGAAACGGCGAGCGATTTTGTAGATCGAATCTCCCGGTTTGACGCGGTAGTGTCGGATGGAGCCTTTGGGGATCGGTATGACGAGCTCCTGCTTGGGGTAGATGATTCCTTTACGGATTTTGTTGAAGGTGGCGATGATCTTGTAGGAGATACCGTAACGGTAGGCGATATGACTTAGCGTCTCACCTTTTTTGACCTTGTGGACCAGATACATCTTCTTCTGTTTACCGGGCTTGTACGCCCTGGCGAAACGTTCACGTTTATCGTCGGGAATATTGATGAACGCCCCTTTCAAAGGGGGCGTGAAACCATAATTGAATTGAGGGTTGAGGATAAGAAGTTCTTGGGTACGCATGCCGATTTGGGGAGCGATATGTTCTAGCGTCTCACCCCCGTTGACCTGCACACGTACCAACATCCTTGCATCTGGTGGATTGAAATAGACCAATTCCGAACGGGTAAAGCTGAGTTGCGGATTGTTGGCCATCACCGCCATCGAAACGATTTTTCGAATATAGTTACGGCTCTCTTTGGGAAGGTAGCGCTTCTTTTCGTCGAGCAACACTTTCAAATCGTCCGTCCCCGCCCGTTTGATGGCACGCTGGACACGTCCCTCGCCACAGTTGTAAGCCAAAGCCGCCAGGTACCATTTGCCGAACATTCCATACAAGTGCCGCAAATAGGCGACGGCCGCTTCCGTGGAGCGAACAGGATCACGCCTCTCGTCGATATATCGGTCGATTTTTAGACCGTAAAGCTTGGCCGTTTTCGGCATGAATTGCCACAATCCTACCGCTTTGGCGGATGACTTGGCACGAACATCGAAATGGGACTCCGCCATCGCCATATACAAAAAAACCTGGGGCACACCACCTTCCGCCAGCTTCTTACGAAGCGTCGGTATGTAGCTTTTACCCCGTTCGAGCATCTTGAGAAAATGTTTGCGTTTGCGAGTCGTCAAATCGACCTTGAGTTTTCGGAAGATAGGATCCCTTAAAAAACCCGGTTCGATATCCAAAGTTTTGAGCACCTGCGTATCGTCAACGTATTGAGGCTCCCTATATAGCGAAGCCTCGGCCACGCCCACGACCAAAAGCAACCATATCATCCAACGTTTCACAGCCCGATCACCTTCCGTTTTGATCCCATTATACCATTTGTGGAATTTTCAACCCTTGAAAAAGGCGCAACGCATTCTCCGTCGTCAGCTTTTCCACCTCATCCACTTCCATACCTAACAGTTCGGCCATCTTGCGTACGACATAGACCGTATAGTAAGGTTCGTTGCGTTGACCTCGATAGGGATGGGGCGTCAGATAAGGGGCATCCGTTTCGACGACGAGACGGTCTTTCGGGATTTTGGGCAAAACGTTGGGAAGTTTTTTGGCATTTTTGAAGGTGAGTACGCCACCTATCCCGAAATAGAAACGCGCATCGGCCAATTTCAACAACCGCTCGTCGGCATTGTAGCAGTGCAACACGCCACCTACCGCGGCGGCATCGTGCGCGAGCAACATCTCCATCGCGTCGGCACTCGCATCGCGAATATGGACGATCAACGGTTTACCCACCTCTTTCGCCAACTCGATCTGAGCGCCGAAAATTCTCTTCTGTTCGGCGATCTCTTCGTGCCTGGCCGCTTCCTCTTCCGGAAGACGGTAATAATCGAGACCGCATTCTCCGACCGCCACGCATTTTGGATCTTTCAGATGCTCTTTCAATATCTGCGCATCGTATCCGGCAAGATCGTAAGGGTGGACACCGGCCGCGTAAAATACCTCGTCGTACTTATGAGCGATCTCTCGTGCCCTCTTCAACGTCGTGATATCCGCACCGGGTATGACGAAAGCGACGATGCCATGCTCTTTCGCCCGATGGATCACTTCGTCCAGATCGTCCGCGAATCTAGGATCGTCCAGATGGCAGTGGGTATCGACAATCATGCGTGAAACTCCCTGAGTAGATTTCCGGCCAAAGCTCTCGCTTCCTCCATCCCCCGTTCGCCTGCGATCATGCGAGAAATTTCCGCGACACGGTCTTCATCGCTCAACACTTCCACGACGCTACGTCCCTGCTCTTTACCCACTTTCAAATGTTGGTCGGCAGCGGCACTTAGATGGGGCTGGTGAGAGATGGCGATCACTTGATAGGTTTTGGAAAGCTTCTTGAGCAGCTTGGCGATCGCGATGCTCTCGTCTCCGCTGACGTTGGCGTCGATTTCGTCGATCAACAACACCCCCTCACCTCCGGCCAATTCACTGCGGCATAGCAAAAGCGCGAGCCGAATACGGTTGAACTCTCCGCCGCTGAGAGTTTTGAGGCTGGAGCCTTGTAGATCGATATCGACCCCATCCTCTCCACTTCGACCCATCGGCGCAGTCGTCAGTTTCAAACGAAGCGCAGGCATACGCAATTCTCGTAAATAGCGGTTGACGAAAGCTTCGACGCCGGGGATCGCTTTGCGTCGGATCTTCGTCAGATTCTCCGCCTCTTTTTTCAATGAAAGGGTCAGCTTTTCCACCTCTTGGGCCAGCCCTTCCATTTCGTGATCGATATGACGGTATCGTTCCAGCTCTTCGAGCTTTCTGTCCCGATAAGCGAGCGCTTCTTCGATAGAACCGTAGCGCCGTTTGAGTTCCGATAGGGCTTCGATACGGTCGAGCACACCCTCCACATCCACGTCGTCGAGTTCTTCGAGCATGACTTCGGCCCGTTCGAATTCCCCTCTTAGCATATTCATCGCCTCGCTAAAGAGCGTCGCGTCTCCCTCGATAAGGGCGAGTGCCTCGACCACATCGTCTTCGAGTTCGAAAATGGCCGACGCTCGAGCGATCGCCTCCGTAATCTTCTCCTTTTTGGAGAGTTTGCGTTTGATCCCCATCAACTCCTCGTCCTCGCCGACTCGGGGAGCCAGTTCGTCGATCTTTTTGATTTCGAACTCCGCGAATTCGATCAATTCGTTGACACGTGCTTCATCCTCACGCAGCTTCTGAAGGCGGGCCATTTTTTGACGATGTGTCTCGTAAAGATCCGAGAAATCGGCCAGCCGCGCGGTAAAGCCCGGATCTTCCACCGCCGCCATCGCATCCACCAGCGAAAGCAACGCCTCTTCATCGAGATCGTTCGATACACGCTGGCTGATATGGCGCATCACCGACGAAAGCAGCCCTTCGAGCCGTTTTTTCGAAATGGTCAGATCGTTGAGATAGTAACGCACCTTCTCCTTTTTCACGGCTCGTACACGCACCTCTTCTTCGCCGTCGTCGAAACTCTCGAGCTCAAGTAGCGGACTTTTTCGCAGAGTCAATTCGCTCAGGCTGGCGGTCACGTCGCTTTTGCCCATAAGCGCTAGCAGTGCACTCATGAATACCGATTTTCCCGCCCCGCTAGGGCCCGTCACGGCGACGAGACCGGGTGAAAACTCGATCTCCAACCGATCGAAGCCGACCAACTCCTTGGCGAAGAGTCGCTCGATCATCGCACCTGCCCCCATGAGAGTTTATCACGGAGCACATCGAAGTAATTGCGTTCCAGACGATGGATCAACCTGGCGCCGATCGGCGCTTTTTTGACGATCAAGCAGTCGTCGGGTCCGAAATCGTACTGCTCCTGGCCATCGATGATCACCAGCGACCTCTTCTCCGGTGTCTTGATTTCGATCTCGAAATCCGCAGGCATCACCAAAGGTCGCTGAGTCAACGAATGGGGGCAGATGGGCGTGAGGATGAAGGCATCGGTCAACGGAAAGGTGACGGGACCACCGGCTGCGAGGTTGTAAGCCGTCGAACCGGTAGGTGTCGAAATGATCAGACCGTCGCCGTAATAGGTATTGAACCATTTGTTGTCGATATAGGCATCGACTTTGACCATTTTGGATATGGAGGGGCGACTGATGACGATATCGTTGAAAGAGAAGAGCGACTGCTCTTTCTCCTCTCTTTTGAGAACCGCCTCGATCATCATCCTTTCGTCGATGCGGTACTCTCCCTCGTAGAGTTTGTCGATGAAACTCTCCACCTCCGAGGGATTGATGTCGGCCAAAAACCCAAGGGTGCCGGCGTTGATGCCCAAAATCGGTTTGTGCCATGCGTAACTCCGTCTGGCCAGCGAAATGAGCGTGCCATCCCCGCCGATGCAAACTAGAAGATCGCTTTTTTGGCACATCTGACCGAAATCCTGTCCCAAAACGCCGATCATTCCAGCACTCACCCCATCGATCAACACGTCCGCCCCCCGACGTTCGAAGATATGCTTCACTTCGTAGAAGAGCGCTTTCAATTCCGGTGTCGAAGGCCGCAAGACGATACCGACGGTCTCGATTTTCTTCAAAAGTTTCTGCACGAAGGCCTTTCTTCAAATGATTGGTCATGGGTCATCGGACGAGCCACACCCCCATGGAGTTAGGTTCATTTTACAAAAAATAAGTTTATATTCGCTATAATCGCGTCAATTTTATTAGGGTATCGACACCCTGGCGAGGAGTTTAGATTTTGAGAAGCCATTACTGTACCGATTTGAACGAAAACAACGTCGGCGAATCCGTCACACTGGCCGGCTGGGTCAACAGTTACCGGGATCACGGCGGCGTCATCTTCATCGACCTGCGTGACAAGACCGGCCTGATCCAGCTTGTCTGCGATCCCGCCGACAACGAGCAAGCCCACAAGATCGCCTCGCAAGTCAGAGACGAGTTCGTCCTCATCGCCAAAGGCAAAGTCCGCCTACGCGGCGAAGGTCTCGAAAACCCCCGTCTAAAAACCGGAAAGATCGAAGTGGTCGTCGATGCGCTGACCATCGAAAACCGTGCCGAGCCGATGCCTTTTACCCTAGGTGACCCGAACGTCGGCGAAGATATTCGCCTCAAATACCGCTATCTCGACCTTCGACAACAGGAGATGTTCCGCCTTTTCCAACTGCGTTCGAAAGCGGCCATCGCCGCCCGCAACACCCTCGACAAGCTGGGTTTCCTAGAAGTCGAAACTCCGATATTGACCAAATCGACTCCCGAAGGGGCGCGCGACTATCTCGTCCCCAGTCGTGTCCATCCGGGCGAATTCTACGCACTGCCCCAATCACCCCAACTCTTCAAACAACTTCTGATGGTCGCCGGTTTCGACCGCTACTTTCAGATCGCCAAATGTTTTCGAGACGAAGATCTACGCGCCGACCGACAGCCGGAGTTCACCCAGATCGACGTGGAGATGAGTTTTTGCACCCAAGAGGATGTGATGGCGGTCGCCGAAGAGTTGCTCGTCTCGATCTTCAGCGCCTGTGGTCACGAAATCGAGACACCTTTCCCACGCATCACCTACCGCGAATCGATGGAAAAGTACGGTAACGACCGCCCCGACCTTCGGTTCGATATGCCACTGGTGGACGTGATCGACCTGTTCGAAAATTGCGATTCTCCCATCTTCGCCGAAATCGCCCAATACAAAAAACTCAACCGGATCAAAGCCCTCAAAGTACCCGGCGGCGACAAAGCTTTCAGCCGTA